>JACZQL010000014.1 GCA_022545745.1 Deltaproteobacteria bacterium
CCTTGATCAGGGCCGATAAGGCCGGCATCAACTCTGGAGATTGGCTGTCTGCGGAGCGAAACTCTATGTAGCGCTTGATTCGGACCTCGGGAAACAGCGTGGTCAGGTGAAGCTCCCAATCTTCCTGCAACGCTTGGTAACCCTGGTGACCGTGGGTAAGGTAATGTCGGAACGGGATACCCGTAAAATCAATGTAGTCACCCTCACGTATGATTAAGTACATCGGGACATCAAGGGCATACTCCACAAAATGACCAAAGGTCACCTCGGGGAAGAAGGCAAATGGCAGGAGACCACAGCGGTCGCGATCCGTTAACGTCCAGATATGCCCACGGAAGCTCTTGTAGCCATTGAGACCGCCCTCTGAAATAGGAGAATTGGCGAAAATGGCAGTGATCAGAGGAGAGATACCCATCCCCGTACGAAACTTGGCCATCGCGTCCTTTTCATCGCTATAGTCAATGTTGGCCTGGACCGTGGCGGTTTGTTTCATCATTCGTTGCCCCATGGTCCCCACCTTCCCCATATAGGGACCCATAATTCGATAGCGCCTCTTTGGCACCCACTCGATTTCCTCCATACGGCTTACCGGCTGAATGCCCAGGCCAAGAAAGGTAACATCCAACTCCTCCGCCACCTCCAGCAGCTCCCGGGCGTGCTGATCAAACTCAGCAAAACTACAATGGATACTCTCGCAGGGCTCACCACTCAGCTCAATCTGCCCCCCGGGTTCTAGATGAATTTCCGCTTTCTCTCTTTTCAGGGCAGTCACATGGCCGTCTTCTTCCTTAGGCTCCCAGCCGAAACGTTCAACCAAGGACCTCAGGATCGTTTCCACACCACGCTTGCCGGAGTACGGGATTGCTTTCCCGCTGCTGCGGTCGATCCCGATCTTTTCATACTCGGTGCCGACGCGCCATTGATCGCGAGGCTTCCCCCAGGTATGAAAGAGTTCTTCCAGCTCATCCTTTTTATGAATTTCGTACATAGGCACGTATATTCCGAGCATAGGGCGGAGCGATCACGCCCTTTTCGGTAATGATGGCCGAGACCAATTCCTGGGGGGTAATATCGAAGGCAGGATTCAGCACACCGACCCCTCGGGGGGCTATTGTGTGGCCAAAGATATGGGTAATTTCTTTACCATCTCTCTCTTCTATGGGAATCCCCGATCCAGAGGCGCACTTCATGTCTACTGACGAGATAGGACAGGCCACGTAAAAGGGTATCTGGTGCCTGTGGGCCAATACGGCGATCGTATAAGTGCCAATCTTATTGGCCACGTCACCATTGGCAGCCACTCGGTCAGCCCCTACAACCACCGCGTCGAGCTTAGTCCGCTGCATGAGATATCCGATCATATTGTCGGTCAGCAGAGTGACTGGGATCTTATCCTTCTTGAGTTCCCAGGCCGTGAGCCGAGCCCCTTGAAGACAGGGCCGCGTCTCATTCACAAAGACCTCCACCTGCTTACCCATATCTTTCATGGCCCGGATGACTCCCAGGGCCGTCCCATAACCAGCCGTAGCCAATGCCCCTGCATTGCACGTGGTCAGGATGCGAGCACCATTCTTCAGCAGTTTAGCACCCAACTTTCCTAGTTGTCGATTCGCAGCAATATCTTCTTCATAAACCTTCAGAGCCTCCTGCTTCAGAAGCTTCTTCACCGCATCGATCCCCTTGCTCCTATTTTCAATATATACCCGCCGCATCCGCTCCAATGCCCAGAATAGATTGATGGCCGTGGGGCGCGTCTTGGCAAAGATCCCGAAAACCCGCTCCACCTCCCGATCAAAATTTTTGTCCTTCACCCACAGGGCCCCCAGGGCGATCCCCATAGCCGCCGTCACCCCAATGGCCGGTGCGCCACGTACGACCATCTCCCGGATCGCCTTGGCGAGATCGGTGTAGTCTCGATAAACACGGTAGACTTCCTTCTCAGGTAGGAGCCGCTGGTCAAGCAGGATGACCTGGTCATTTTTCCACTCTATGGTTTTAATAGCCATATATTGAGTTCCCATTTGAAGCGCGCTTCAGTATATTAGAGATGAGAAGGGACCGTCAAGAGCTGGGCCATGGAAAAGAAGCAGCACAAAACTGATTTTAGGAATCGATAATGATCGACTTAGTCAGCGCCATCGGTTATCTCACCGGCATCTATTTTATTCAACCTAATTTAGATCCCGCTACTTTAATCCGAACGGCCTCCGTGATTCACATCCTGGACGCCCTCCTGTGCTACATCATTGCAACACAAAGCGGGCGGAACAGAACCACTTGGACCCTTGCCGGCCTTGTGCTAGGGGTATGGGCTGTGGGAACCCTATTCCTTGTTGTTGAAAGAGGCTCGGGTGACCCAACAAACCTTGAGAGTTAAAATCACAAAATCATGATATTGGGCGTAGGCGTTGACTTGATCGAAGTGGCGCGGATCCAACGCGCCTTAGAGAACCCCAGGATTGGACAAAGGGTCTGTCAGCGAGTGTTTACGGACGCGGAGGTTGAGTACTGCGAGAAACGCAAACGGAAATACGAGAGTTATGCAGGGCGCTTTGCCGCCAAGGAAGCCGTTATGAAGGCCCTAGGTCGTGGTTGGGGTCGTAAGGTGGGATGGTTAGATATTGAGGTGGTTTTGGCCGTGAGCGGAGAACCTGGCATCAGCCTTTACGACAAGGCGTCATCCTTTGCTCGTGAACTTGGAATCGAGCACTTTTCACTTTCCATCACTCATACAGAGAGCTACGCCATCGCCTACCTGATCGCAGAGGGACGGGGCGCAGAGAAAGTTTAACTACACTCCAGTGGGTCCGGCAGTGCCTCTCCGATCAATCTAATCCATCCGCTTCCTCAAAAAGGTTGGAATATCAAACTCATCCACATCCTCTTCCTCACGAAGGGGCTTTTCTAAATGGATCGTCTCCTGCTCCTTTGTGTCCTGTTTCTTACGCTGCCAGGTAGGGGTATCAAGGTCATCTACGATGGTTCCTAAATGAACTACCTTCCGACTCCTCGTATCCCTATTGGCCAAGCCCTCAGTGGTGTTTTTCACGGATTTCTTTCCCTTTTCCTTTTCTCCAAATCCTGTGGCAATGACCGTGATACGGATCTCGTCCGTCAGCCGCTCATCGATCACAGCCCCGAAGATGATATTGGCATCATCGTGGGCCTCGTTTTGAATCATGGATGCCGCTTCGTTGACTTCGTGGAGGCTCAGGTCAAGCCCACCTGTAATATTAATCAAGACCCCTTTAGCCCCATGGATCGACACATCCTCCAATAGGGGACTTGAGATTGCCTTCTGGGCCGCCTCCACGGCCCGATTCTCACCCGAAGCGGAGGCAGTGCCCATGAGCGCAAATCCCATCTCCACCATCACCGTGCGCACATCGGCGAAGTCAAGATTGATGAGGCCGGGAGTCACAATCAGGTCAGAGATACCTCTCACGGCCTGGAGCAAAACACCGTCCGCCATTTTGAAGGTTTCGAGCAGAGTCGTGGCCTTTCCAGCGATACTCAACAGTCGTTGATTGGGAATCACAATTAGGGTGTCCACGTTCTCCTTGAGCTCTCGCAACCCATCTTCAGCCTGCCGCATTCTCTTCTTACCTTCAAAGATGAACGGCTTCGTAACCACTCCCACGGCGAGGGCACCGGCCTCGCGCGCCACCTTAGCAATCACAGGCGCCCCACCCGTGCCCGTTCCGCCTCCCAGTCCAGCGGTGATGAAGACCATATCCGCCCCGGTTAAGCAGTCCCGCAAGCGGTCCCGGTCCTCCAAAGCGGCCTGGCGACCAATCTCAGGATTGGCACCTGCACCCAACCCCTGGGTGATTTTCTCTCCCAGTTGAAGCTTGACCTCAGCCCCACTGCCCTCCAAGGCCTGCAAATCGGTGTTGGCTACGATAAAGTCAACTCCCTGAAGGCCCGCCCCAATCATGGTATTGATGGCGTTCCCTCCTCCTCCTCCAACGCCCACCGCCTTGATCCGTGCGCTCAGCTGGATTTGCTCCACAATCTCAAACATAGCTCTCCTCCTTCTTAAAAGAACTCGCTAAACCATTCCACCATACGATTGCTTACTTTCGATAGGACATTCTTTTCGGTAATTCGCAATATCTTTCTATCCTGCCGTTTCAGGCCAAAGAGGACTAAACCAACACCGGTAGAATAAACAGGGCTGGAAACCACGTCGGTAAGCCCACCCACCTGGGTGGGGACACCGAGGCGAACGGGCATGTTACAGGTCTCCTCTGCCATTTCCACCATGCCAGGGAGCAACGTGGATCCCCCGGTCATCACCATGCCTGAGGCCAAAGAATCCTCGTAGCCCGACTTGAGAATCTCACGCCGGAGCAACTGGAAGATCTCCTCTAAACGAGGTTCGATAATTTCACAGAGGATTCGGCGTGAGATGGTGCGAGGATTTCGCCCTCCCATGCTAGGGACTTCCACTTCATCATCACCCGCGACCATGGCAACCTTGGCACAACCGAATCTCTGCTTGATCCGCTCCGCCTCAGCGATGGGCGTGCGCAGCCCTGCGGCAATGTCGTTGGTCAGATGATTCCCGCCGACACTCAGCACGGCCGTGTGCTTGACTGCTCCGTCGTGGAAGAGAACGATATCGGTGGTTCCTCCTCCCATATCCACTAGAGCCACTCCCAGTTCCTTCTCCTCAGGGGTCAGTACCGCCTCAGCGGAGGCCAGGGGTTCCAAAACAAATTCCGTGACATTGAGGCCCGTGCGATTACAGCATTTGATGATGTTTTGAGCAGAGGTGGCAGCACCGGTAACGATATGGACCTTGGCTTCCAATCGTACCCCTGACATGCCAAGGGGCTCTTTGATCCCGTCCTGATCGTCGACGATGTACTCCTGAGGGAGGATATGGAGCACTTCCCGATCCATGGGTATGGCCACAGCCCGACCGGCATCAATGACACGCTCAATATCTCCTTTGGCAACTTCTTTGTTCTTTACGGCTACCACGCCATGGCTGTTGAATCCTTTAATGTGGCCCCCGGCAATGCCGGCAAAAACGCTGTTGATCTCACAGCCTGCCATGATCTCAGCTTCCTCGACTGCCCTTTTGATGGAGTTCACCGTGCTCTCAATGTCGATGACCACTCCTTTTCTCAGTCCACGGGAGGGGTGGGTGCCCACGCCGATAATTTCAAGTCCAGACTCCCCCACCTCTCCTACAATGGCACAAATTTTGTAGGTCCCAATATCCAAACCGACAACGAGACTCTTCTTTCCCATAATGACTTACTCTAGGTGTGAATTTCAAAAAATTCAGACAGCATGAAAAGTCCAACCATCAGTCAAAACACCCTAAGTCCGCTCACTCAATTTCACCACCACCTGGCCACGAAAACTCAGGTCCAGGGAGGCGATAAGATGCTCCCTCCCCTGCCACTCCATCCACACCCGTTTCAGCCTCTGCACCTTTCCAGACCAATCTCCCCAACCCATATGGAGTGGAACCGAATGTGAAACCGGGTAGGCGATGACTCCACCCTCGGGACGAAAACGAATCTCAGAAATGGCCATCGAGCTTTTGGCAAAGAGATCACTCAAAGTCAGGGCTTCTGAAATTCTCTTTCGGGCATGGCGGCTATTCAAAACAAACCCCTCATTCCCCAGGCCCGTAATGAAGGGTAGGTTCGCCATTTCCCCTGGTTCCACCTCTTTAAAGACAAACCCCTCTGCATTGGCATAATAGAGTTTTTCCATGACAACGATTCCTTTGGCCTCCCACTCTTCAATCTGGATGATGACACGCCGAGGAAATTCTCGCCGCACAACCTCCCGTCTCACCCAGGGGTGACTGTTCAGCTTCGCTTCTATGCGTTTCGGGTTCACCTGCCAAATATTCACACCAGGCCTCAGCCCCGTTATGGCCACGATCTCAGAACCTCCAACCTTCTGGTATCCAGAGATCGTAATTTCCGTTACGGAGAAATAGGGGTGGGTGTGCAGAAACCTCTCCAGTCGCTCTTTCGCTCCCATCACATAAGACCAATCCACATGATAGAGAACTGCAGTGACTAAAAGGACCACCGCAGTGACCGAGCCGATGCGGGTAAAAACTCTCTTCCCCCATCGTTTTGATTTGTGACGTCTTTTCACTTTTTAGCCACCACCCAAACCCTCATCTAACACTGGAGCGCTTGACCATCGTCCTGAGTCTTGCACCATCCAAGATCATCTCCACTAAATCAGGGAAATCGATTCCTTCGCCCTTGGCGATCTCAGGAAGCAGGCTCATGGGGGTAAGCCCGGGGAGCGAATTGACCTCCAGCACATAGATCTTTCCCCTGGCGTTCACCCTCATATCGACCCTCGGCGTGCCTTCGCAACCCAGGACAGCGCTGGCATCTTCTGCGATCCGTAGCGCTCGACGATAAACCTGACTTCCCAGACGTGCAGGGTAGAAGTGCTTGGCCAACCCCGGGGTATACTTTGTATTGAAGTCGTAAAAGCCCTTCTTCGGTTGGATCTCAATGGCTCCCAAGGCCCGTCCGTTGAGAATCCCCACCGCAACTTCTCTACCCGGAATATACTTCTCCACCAGACAAGTCGGGTCAAACTTCAAGGCTTTAGCAAAGGCTCGAATTAACTCTTTCCTGTGCTGTACGATGGTTACCCCAAGAGTGGAGCCCTCGCTCCGCGGCTTGACCACCAACGGAAGGGGCAAACCCACGTTTTTCGACCTTTGTCCCTTGGTCCAAACCTTATAGGGCGGTGTGGGAATACCCTTCCTCATGAACAGTTCTTTGGCCAAGACCTTGTCCATGCTCAGTGCAGAGGCCGTTACCCCGGATCCTGTATAAGGAATCCCCATGACCTCCAGTAATCCTTGGACACCACCATCCTCGCCGAGCTTTCCGTGCAACGCATTAAAGACGACTCCCACCTTTTGTTTTCTCAGCCGCACAGCAAGGTCCTCTCTTACTTCGATTGCGGTCACCCGATATCCCTTCATCCTAAGGACCTTGACAACCTCTCGACCCGAAATCCTGGAAATCTCCCTTTCCGCTGAAGGACCTCCCAGAATGACGCCAACCTTCCTGTTGCGGAAGATCCCCCGCTTGCTACCTGCTATGGGACCTAACCTTCCTCTCTGCCGACCGGACCTTCCATTCCCCCAAGAATTGAACTTCCGGCTCAAGCTGAACGCCACACCTCCTCTTAACCATCGCACCAGCCATTTCCATGAGCCTCCTTACTTCCTCAGCCTTAGCCCCCACCAAGTTTACAATGAAATTTGCCTGGCGCTCGGAAATCCCCGCTTTACCGATTTTTTTACCCTTGAGACCTGCTGCCTCAATGAGCCGTCCCGCAAAATCTCCTGGGGGATTGCGAAACATGGAACCAGCGTTGGGATATCCGGAGGGCTGGTTTCTTTTCCTCCTTTGGACGAGCTCGCGAACCTTGAGGCTTACCTCTCCCGCGTCTCCCTTGCCCAGACGTATCTGTACCCGCGTAACTACAGTCTCCAAAGGCAACCGGGCATTTCGATACGAAAAGACCAAATCCTGTCTGGTAAAATCCACAGGTTGTCCTTGAAGAGTCACTCCTTCCACTCGTTCCACCACCTTCGCCATCTCAGAGCCATAGGCCCCCGCATTCATGACAAGCGCCCCACCCACACTGCCGGGTATCCCCTCCGCAAATTCCAATCCGGTGTATCCCCTGACCATCGCCTCTCGCGCCAATCGGGCCATGGGATAGGCCGCGCCTAGCGTGACCCGGGCCTCATTCCGTCCCTCCTGCCATTCGATTCCCCTGAACTCTGCCCCCAAACGAAGTACGGCTCCGCGCACTCCCAGATCGCTCACCAAGACGTTACTCCCTCGACCCAGGAGATAAAAAGGAACCCCATGTCGGCTCAGGGCACCCAATAGGGGAGCCAAGCTCGCACGGCTTTGAACATCGATGAAGAAATCCGCCGGGCCCCCGACCTTCATGGAGGTGTAGCGTGCAAGCCGCTCGTCCACCTTGCAATTCAAGCCGGAGATGGTTTTGAGCTCCTTGGTCAAGGGCTTTTCAAGATGTTCTCTATTCATCCGTGCAATGACTCCACTAAGGCCTCTCCAACCTTATAGATATCCCCCGCTCCTAAAGTTAAAACCATATCGCCGGCCTTGAGTTTCGGGAGCAGTTCTTTCACGATATCTTCCTTGTTTGGAACAAATTGAATTTCCATATGCCCCCTGCGTTTGATGGCTCTATAAAGTAACTCAGAGCGCACATCAGGGATCTCTTCCTCCCCCGCAGGGTAAATTTCTGTGAGGATCAACCGGTCAACGCCATCAAAGGCGGTCACGAATTCCTCAAAGAGATCCCGGGTACGGCTGTAACGATGGGGCTGAAAGATTACCGTCAGTGGGCGACTCCAGCCGTCACGAATGGCCGAAAGCGTGGCGCGTATTTCGGTTGGATGATGCCCGTAATCGTCGATCACCATAATGTTCCCGGGTTCTCCCTTGATCTCGAAGCGGCGGTGAATACCCATAAAGGCTTCCAAGGACTCCGAGATTCGTTCAAAGGGGATCCCCAACTCTTGCCCAATGGCCACCGCCGATAGGGCATTGGTGACATTGTGGCGGCCCGGCATGTGGAGTCTCATCTCACCAAGGGAGTGAGATTGATGATGAACCGAGAATTTTATCTCCATGCCATTCGCTTGGAGGTCCCGGGCATAGAAATCCGCTTCCGGTGAAAGGCCATAGGTCACATATCGTTTTTTCACCTTCGGCAACAGGCTACGTACGTTGGGATCATCGAGGCACAAGACCGCCTGACCGTAGAATGGGACTTTATTGATGAAGTCTAGAAAACTCTCTTTTAGGCGATCCATGGACTGATAAAATTCCAAATGTTCGCGATCAATATTGGTGACCAAGGCAATGGTAGGGGTTAACAGGAGAAAGGTACCATCACTCTCATCTGCTTCGGCCACCAAGTATTCCCCCTGCCCCAACCTGGCGTTACTGCCCAGGGATTTGACACGCCCCCCAATCACCATGGTGGGATCTAGGCCGGCAGCACTGAGAACCGTGGCGATCATCGAAGTGGTGGTGGTCTTACCGTGACTTCCCGCCACTGCCACCCCATATTTCATTCGCATCAGCTCTGCTAACATCTCTGCCCGCGGGATCACCGGAATCGTGCGCTTGCGGGCCTCGAGGACCTCCGGGTTCGAAAATTTCACTGCCGATGAGATCACGACTACTGAAGGGTTGGACTCCAGATTGGCTTCCCTGTGTCCAATGACGATTCGGGCGCCCATGGACTGGAGTCTCTGGGTCGTTTGGCTCTCGTAGAGATCCGACCCACTCACCTCGTAGCCCAAGTTCAATAGGACCTCTGCAATCCCGCTCATACCAATCCCACCAATCCCAACAAAATGGATCCCGTGCTTTCTTTGCAGCATAAACCTGATATTACAATCACCGCGCTACCCTTGAAAGAGGGCGTAACACTCATCCACTATCCTTTTGGCCGCCTCGGGTCTCCCCATCTTCCGGGCTGCTTCACCCATAGCCTCAAGCCGTTTGCGATCCCCATGGAGGTCGCGGATCAGCCCAGCGAGTCTTTCACCATTCAATTCTTGATCCAGGATCATCTCCGCGGCTCCACATGCCTTAAGGGCTTGGGCATTTAACCTCTGATGATCATCCGCCGCATAGGGATAGGGAACCAAGACTGCCGCTTTACCGAAGGCAGTGATCTCAGCAATGGTGGACGCCCCCGCCCGGCACACAATGAGGTCCGCCCTTGCATAGGTCTGGTCCATGCGGTCAATAAACGGATTGACCTCCGAGTTGAATGGGAGTGAGGAGTAAGCATCCTGGATTAGGTTGTAATCCATCTCCCCAGTCTGGTGAACCACCTGTAGGCCCCCGGCCAAATCCTTAAGCCTCCCCAGGGCATCAACCACACACATGTTAATCCTGTGTGCCCCCGCACTACCTCCAAACACTAAGAGCGTGAGCTTATCTTCTGTGTTGACCGGCGGCAGGTCTTGCCACCGCACGGGTGTGCCTGTCTCCACCACCTTGGAATGTGGAAAATAGGGGGTGCTTTCCTTAAAGGTAGTAAACACACGGTTCACCACCCACCCCAAGATTCTGTTAGTGAGCCCAGGGCGCAGATTCTGTTCCATGATCGCACAGCGAATCCGTTTTACCGCCGCCGCAAACAGAAGGGGAGCTGAGGCATACACACCCAGCCCAATACAG
>JACZQL010000422.1 GCA_022545745.1 Deltaproteobacteria bacterium
CAAATCTCTTTCGCCCTAACCATATATTCTTTTTTGGGTAGGGATAAGGGAGGAAAGTCCGCTTTCCGCGTGGCATCAATCAATAGGGAGGACTCCGATTTATCGTATCGACTGGTGGGATGGCTGACCACCATGCCGATGGGGGTGGCGCCGAAAGGACGGTCCCGAACCACTTTGATATCTTTATGGGGCTGAGACCTGTGGGTGATGGCCCAGGTCACTGCCACGGGATCGTGAGGGTTGATGTCCTCGTCCACGGCAATGACCAGTTTTCCCACGCGGTCGCCATATCCCAACAGGGCATCCATGGCCTTCCAGGGGTCCTGGTCGTCTCTCTTTTTCATCCTTAAGACCACATAGGGCCGTAGGTTCACCAACGGCTCCATGAGCGAAACCTCAAGGACGCTGGGAAAGCCCTTTTGCGTGAGATAACGGTGAATCAGCGTTGCCATTCCCATGGCCTTGATCTTGGAGCTTTCGCTGGGAGTGACCTGGCTGATGATGGATACCCATGTGGGGTTTTTTCTATGCATGATGCAGCTCAGTTCAAATACAGGACTCAGCGTGCGCGGGTCCACATAACCCATGGACTCACCGAACGGACCCTCTTCCTCTAGGTAGCGGGTCGGGATGATTCCTTCAAAAACCACCTCAGCCGTAGCAGGGACCTCCAAATCGACCGTTTGGCACTTCACGAGCTTGATGGGTTCTCCCACCAAACCTCCGGCTAAGGCCAGTTCATCCGTTGCCGACGGCACCTTCTGTGCGGCGGTGTAAGAAACAACCGGTACGGTTCCTATGGCGACGGCAACCTCGAGAGGGATCCCCCTTTTTCTGCATTTTTCCCAATGCTGTGAGATATCCTGCGGGGTCCCCATCATGATACCGCTCCACCCTGGCCCCTTGATCAATCCACGGTAATTGCCGACGTTTCTCTTCCCCGTCTCAGGGTCTTTTGTAATCCAGTGGCCCGCCGTAATGTAAGGACCGTTGTCAAAACCAGGGGTTGAAATGGGTATGGGAAATTCCCCGAAGCCGCCATGCCGGAGAAGGTCCGGACCCTTGTGGATCTCCTCCATGACGGGACCGCGGCTAACGATCTCGGGTTCCAAGCAATGTTCCATGGCGTATAACCATCGGTCGGCCACTTCTTCTGCCTTGCACTTCAGGCCTAGGCAATAAATGCTGGCTGAGCCTGCAAGCCCGCCCACGAGGACCGACCCTTGATACTTGCCCCCTTTTGAGTCCGTGACGTTCTGAAAGAGAAAGGCCCTGCGATGCTCCTCTTTCAATCCCCTGAATTGCCAACGAACTAAAGGCTGGAGCTCAGTATCCTTGTTAATTTCCTTGTGAATACGGAACAGCTTGCCATGTTCCTCTAAGGCCTGGATAAATTCCCTTAGATCTTGGTAGGTTTTTTCGAATTGCATAGACTCGTCTGTAGGCTTTTTTGGCGAAAATCGCAACAGGTGGGGGAGGCATCGTGGTATAATTATGCTTGCTAAGTATCCCCCTATTCGGTAAAATCGGGATGCCCACCGATGTCTTTAAAGATCTACAATACGTTATCACGTAAGAAGGAGAAGTTTGTCCCCCTCAAAGAAGGGGAGGTGAAGATGTATGTCTGCGGGGTAACGGTGTATGACCATTGCCACGTGGGCCATGCGCGCGCCCTTTTCACCTTTGACGTTGTCGTACGTTACTTCAGGTTTCTCGGATACAAAACCACTTTTGTCCGCAATTTCACTGATTTGGACGACAAAATTATTCAGAGGGCGCGGGAGGAAGGTACCGAACCAGAGGTCATTGCTGAGAAGTATATCCAAGAGTTCAACCGGGACGGCAGCGCCTTAGGGCTCATACCACCCGATCGGGAGCCAAGGGCCACGGACCATGTCTCTGAGATGATCGAACTCATCCACCGGCTCGTGGAAAAGGGCTTGGCCTACCGGATCAACGGAGATGTTTTTTTTTCTGTGGATCGTTTCGCGTCCTATGGAAAGCTCTCAGGCAGAAAGATCGACGAACTCCAGGCAGGTGTCAGGGTTGAGGTGGATGAACGCAAGAAGCATCCCATGGATTTTGCGTTGTGGAAACAGAACAAGGAAGGGGAACCCTCCTGGAAGAGTCCTTGGGGCGAAGGGAGGCCGGGCTGGCACATTGAATGCTCCGCCATGAGCGTTAAATATCTCGGACAGCCCTTTGATATTCATGGGGGAGGGGCGGATCTGGTTTTTCCTCATCATGAAAATGAGATTGCCCAGTCCGAGGGTGCCTCCGATCTCATGTTTGCCCGTTACTGGATGCATAATGGTTTCGTCAATATCAACCAGGAGAAAATGTCGAAGTCTCTCGGAAACGTCTACACGATCCAAGATGTCCTCGACCGCTACGATGCTGCCTCTCTTCGTCACTACATCTTGGCCAGCCATTACCGTAGTCCGTTGGATTTCTCAGATCAGGGGCTTGTAGAGGCGGAAAAAGGTATGGACCGCATCTACGATACCGTCGATCGGTTGAACCAGTTGACTTCACCCAACGGAGGAGGGGAGAAGGAGGAGGGGCTCCTTGCGGAGTTTCGCAAGGAGATGGACGATGATTTCAATACCCCTAGGGCCCTGGCCCTGCTGTTCGAGGAAATTCGGTTGCTCAACCGTTTGCTGGATAAGGGTGAACATACTGGATTAACCATTAGAAGGGATTCCTTGAAAAAGATGGGAGAAGTATTGGGGCTGATACAAGAATCACCCGAGACGTTTTGGGATGGGAAAAAAGAGCGATGGCTGCACACGCATGGCTTAACTGCCCAAGAGATAGAAGAAAAGATCCGCCTGAGAAATCTAGCGCGGAGCGAAAAACGTTGGGATGAGGCAGACCGAATCCGGAATGGGTTAAGCGAAAAGGGCCTTGCCCTTG
>JACZQL010000423.1 GCA_022545745.1 Deltaproteobacteria bacterium
GTCGGATCGGGGTTAGTACCCAAACTCACTGCCGGTGCGCGTACAGTACTCTAATGAGCTTTGTTCCTAAATCAAAACCTCTTTTTTCATAACCCTTCAGGAATAGATACACACGATAAAAGCAAGGCCTAGGTCGATCACCATACGGGGTGTAAACCCGTGGGGGCTTCATCGACGCGGGAGCACCGTGGCCATGAGGCCGACGCTCACGAAGGATAGCGCGCCGAGGAACCAAAATATCGTAGAGATTTTTGTGATCAGTAGGAGTAGGCCAACCACCGAAGTAGAGAGGGTCTTGGAGAGCTGCTGGATGAGACGATCGACCGAGACGATGCCGCCGCGTAGCTCCGGGGAAGCGTTTTGTATGAGAAGGCTTTTTTGCATCGGTGAGATCACGCCGTTTGCCAGGCCATAAAAGATCAGCGGCACACCAACAAGGGCAGCAGTCGGCATGAAGGGGACAGTCACTATGCCAATGCCGCACATAACAAAGGCAATAAAGATGAGTTGGGCTTTATCATACTTCTTTACCAGGCGACCTGCCTGGCTTGAGGTGATCATCGCGCCCACTGCGTAAAAGGGGAGGAGAAGACCCGCCGTTGCAGTTGAGACCCCGTGAATTCCCACTAAAAAGAGCGGAAGGTAGGTTAGAAATCCGTAATCAAGAAAGAAACGAAGAAATCCTGCGGCAAATACAATGATAAGGCGCGGGTGTTGGGCGAGCCGGATTATGTCTCTGATATAGGCTCGCACGCTCGTTTGCGTTTTGGCTTTGGTTTCAGGCATCCAGGAAAAAACCAGGAGACTGAGGGGAACAGCAAGTAGGTACAAGAGAAACGGCCAGAACCAGGCTACCGTGGCCAACAGACCTCCCAGAGGTGGAAAAATGAGGTACCCCACCCGATCCAGAAAGACCTTGAGGCCCTGTCCCCCCACTTCTCGATCACCTTCAAGAAGGTCCCCAATGAGCACAATAGTTAGCGGCAGCACGGCGCAGAACCCGATCCCCTGAATTGCCCTTAGAATCAGGACCCACTGAAAACTGGGGGCAAAGGCTATGGATGTCCCCGCGAGGCCAAAGATCATCAGACCGCTCGCCAACAGCAAGCGGCGTCCGTAAAGGTCAGCTACAATGCCGAGCAGTGGCGCCAGCACGATTGCAGGCGCGGTATATACGGCTATGACCAGCCCAACGGAGGCATCGCTGACGCCTAAAGGTCCTTTCATGGCAGGGAGGACTGGCAGGATGAAGTTAACCCCCATGAGCAGCATAAGACTGGAGGCGTATACTAAGGAGAGGGCCCGGCGCTGGACGGGGGCCAGCTCCCCGAGGCCAAATAATACCGCAAGCGAAGGGGTATGCATCCGGACTAAGTTAGAAAAATCCCGACATGCAGTCAAACAGTCTTTATGGCGGCCTAAATGTGGTCAGTTGATGCCTAAAATTCGGTTTTAGAATTATTAAGGGAACAAGCAGGCGTTAAACGGGGTTAATCATTAAGAAGTGGGGTAACGAAGGCAAAATGCGAGTGTATGTGCTAAATTCTAAAGATGACCGGTAAGGCATTGAAAAACAACCTGGCAATTTTTTTGGCCGCTATAACGCTCTCTTGGTTGATCCCGGTGGCGGTCCTCGGCCAACAGCAGAAGGTCTTGCGAAATTTGAAGCTCGCCCCTGTGGATCATCCAGGACCTGCGCCTCGCTTTTCATCTATGACTCCCGGAGGGGAGAAGATGGGAATCGATGATTTTAAGGGTAAGCTGGTGGTGCTCAACTTTTGGGCCACGTGGTGTCCCCCTTGCCGCTTGGAGATGCCCTCCATGGAGAGGCTTTACCAGGAGTTCAAAGGAGAAGGCCTGGAAGTTGTGGCGATCAATTTTATGGAGAGAGAAAAGCCCATCACATCTTTCCTGAAGGAAAACGGATTTACCTTTACAGTCCTGCTAGATAAAAAAGGGGAGATTGCTCGAAATTACGGTGTTCACGGACTCCCTGTGACGTTCTTGATTGCTCGAAATGGAAATCTGTTGGCGAGGAGCATGGGTTACAAGGATTGGTACAAACCAGAGATTCGCCAGCTAATCAGTACACTGCTCAAAGATGATTCAACTTTTCTTCAACCGGTGATGGCTGAGGCAAAAGCTGTTGAATATGGGGATGACGGTCAAAGACGAATGGTGTTTTTAGGAATAGGGGCGCTGATTCTATTGATTGGCGTATCCCTTCTCTGGTTTAGAAAAGCCAAAAATTTTCCATAAAAAAAGGGTGGCGATCCTAGAACCGCCACCCTTAATTCATTTCTCCTCTCCTTAATCTCTCCCTTTACCGCCCCGGAATCGATGATCGCCGCGATCAATACGCGCTCTCTCTCGCTCCACCCGATCGCGAAATTTGTTCACCCGATCACGTCCTCGGTCACGGCCATGCTCGTTGTTTAGTCGACTGCTAACCTCGTTCATTCCACGTCCGGCGCCTTCCCACTTCACGATGCCCTTGTCTTGGCGATATTCGATTCGGACTCGGTTTCCATCTTTGTCCACTCCCCGGATGCGCAGGCGGTCGAGCCCCCTCTCCTTGGCAAAATTCCTAAGCTGCTCCGGGGTATACGCTCTAACATCCATACCTCTGAATTCGGCCCGGAATGTTCCGTCATCCTGCCGCTTGATCTCGAACCGCTCGCCATTTGATCCACGAATGCGCAGGCGGTCGAACGCGTTGTTGGTCGCGAGCTCTGCGAACTGCTGCGGGGTCATCCCGCTGACGTCCAATCCTTCGATTCTGGTACGGAGTCCGTCTTCGTGCCGCTCGACTCGAACCTCAAAGGGCTGATCGTCCACGGTGCCTCGGAATCTCACCTGCTGCCCATCTTTGAGCGTGTCGCCGAGCGCTTTCAGATCTGTGG
>JACZQL010000424.1 GCA_022545745.1 Deltaproteobacteria bacterium
GGATTCAGCCAATTCATTGCAATACTACGCAACCTGGCTACCTTACACTAGAGGTCCCAAATAAGTTTTTTCGTGACTGGCTCGTAGAACATTTTTTATCCACCATTCAGGATACCCTCTACACCCTAACCAATGGAAGAACCCACATTTCCATAGTCGTAGGCCAGCAGCCCCAAGCACCTCAGGAACCCCAGCTACGAGACGGCCTGGAACAGAGCAATCTTGCCAAACAATCGAACCTAATCCCCAAATACACCTTCCCCAATTTCGTCGTGGGTGCCAGCAACCAGTTCGCCCATGCCTCTTGTCTCGCCGTTGCCAACCAACCCGGAAACCACTACAACCCACTTTTCCTCTACGGGGGCGTAGGCCTCGGGAAAACTCATTTGGTCAACGCCATCGGACATAAAGTCCTTGCTAAAAGCCCCCACTTCAAGGTGGTTTACCTTGCCTCCGAGTCCTTCATGAATGAGCTTATCGCATCTCTGCGCAGGAACAGAATGGATCATTTCAAGACCCGCTTCCGTAATGTTGATATGCTCATCCTCGATGACGTCCAATTCCTGGCCGGTAAGGAAAGAACTCAGGAGGAGTTCTTCCACACCTTTAACTCCCTGTATGAAGCCCACAAGCAGATCGTCATCACCTCTGACCGCTTCCCCAAGGAAATCCCCGGGTTGGAAGACCGCCTCAGGAACCGTTTTGAGTGGGGCCTCATCGCCGACATTCAGCCTCCTGACATGGAAACCAGGGTCGCGATCCTACAAAAAAAGGCCGAAATGGAAAACGTTCCCCTCCCCCATGACGTGGCCATTTTTATCGCTTCGCACATCAACTCAAACGTCAGAGAGCTAGAGGGCTCCCTCACTCGCTTAGGTGCCTTCTCCTCCCTGACCAAGACTGAAATCACCACAGATCTTGCCAAAGAGGTACTCCAAAACACCCTCAAGGGACTTCATCAAGAAATCACGGTAGAAAACATCCAAAAGGTTATCTGTGAGCACTTCAATTTAAAGCTAGGAGAATTAAAGTCGAAGAGACGGACCAAGAACATTGCCTTGCCGAGACAGATGGCCATGTACCTCTGCCGCCAGCACACTGCCACCTCATTCCCTACCATTGGCGACAAGTTCGGTGGCAGGGATCACTCCACAGTCATTCACGCCGCAAAAACCATTAAGGAGAAAATCAAAGAGGATCCGTACGTTCAAGCCACCATAGATATTCTCACTAAATCACTGAAACCCTAGCAGGCGTTTATAAAAGTGGCGCTCAATCGACCAGGGAAATTTTCTCACTCTAAGCAGAATCGTTCCTACGTACCTCTTCAGTACGCCTCCACTTGTCGATTTTTCGCGCGCCGCTCGGCTGAGCTAGGTCAACACCTCGCCTCTGAGATCTTTTTGAGCAGCTTGCAAAGAGCTTTTTTCAATAACCTGTTAGCTGATGATAACCTGTGACAAACGCTGGGAGGAACGTGGATAAAGAACCTGTAATTGGCTATGATGGCACTCAAAGTTTAAATAAGGTGTAAACCACCTTCTATAACACACAAGATAAATCCTTGTTTTACAGGGTCTTTTGCCCCTTTGCTCTGTTGTCCACAGGGCTTACTATTACTACTAATAATATATTATATAAGACTTAAGAAGTAGTTCGGGTGCATTGTGGAAGGAGTCCGAGCCATGGAATTCAAGGCTAAACGAGAAGATTTTTTAACTGCGCTGTATTGGTCGCAAAGTACAGTCGAGCGAAGAACCACGATGCCTATCTTAGCGAATGTTCTTATTGAGTTTAATAACGGAAACACCCGTATCACCGCAACGGACTTAGAAGTTGGGGTAAGGGCGAAACTTAATGGAGAGATCCTTCAAGAGGGAGCGGTCACGTTAAATGCAAAGAAACTCTATGAAATTGTTCGTGAATCTGGGGGAGGGGTGATTCAGTTAAAACGGCTGGAAAATGACTGGGTGGAAATAAAAAGCGGAAAATCTGTCTTTAAGATGGTGGGGTTGGATGCGAAGGATTTTCCTAGTTTCCCGGAATTCGATGCCGAGCACCTTTTTCCTGTTCCTGCAAAGGTCATGAAGGAGATGATTGACAAGACGATCTTTGCTGTATCGACCGATGAGACTCGGTCAAATCTTAATGGGGCATTCTTAGAAGAGGGTGAAGGGGGAAAGCTCCGAATGGTGGCTACCGACGGTCACCGCTTGGCACTTATCGAACGGGCCGTCGGTACCTTGGGGTTGGCAAAAGGCGTGGTCCTACCGCGCAAGGGTTTGACTGAGCTTAAAAAACTCCTGGAGGATTCAGAGGATGGAGTAGCGCAGTTTGGCTTTAAAGAAAACGTGGTGTCGGTAGTGCGAGGGGATGTAGAGCTTTTTATGCGTTTGTCGGAAACGGATTTTCCCGATTACAGTAAAGTGATACCTAAGGAAAATCCTTACATTGTGAGGGTCGAGCAACGTGGGTTCTTACAGGCACTCAAACGAGTCTCCATCCTATCGAGCGAGCGATACAAAGGGATTAGGATAGAGGTTAAGCCAGAAAATATGTCCATTTCCGCTAATAACCCCGACTTGGGGGAGGCGGTGGAAGAGTTAGAGATTGATTACAAGGGAAAGGCGCTAGTAGTGGGGTTTAACGCTCGCTACTTGATAGATGTTCTAAGTGTGTTGGGGGATGAGAGGGATATAGCTATTGAGATGAAAGACGAATTGAGTCCGAGCGTGCTTAGGAAGGACGGGGATGACGGCTATTTGTATGTGGTTATGCCTATGAAACTGTAGGTGGTAGCAAATGAAAAGTACAAGCTGGATAGCTACTAGTAAGTTGGCGAAAAAAGCTGTGTGTAAGCTGATCGAAAAGTTTTCATGT
>JACZQL010000425.1 GCA_022545745.1 Deltaproteobacteria bacterium
AATCAAAAGACCGAGCTTGATACCGACCCCGGCAAAGCCGATACCCTGACCGCGCGTTTTCGTGGTGGTGGCGATATCGTGGTAGCGTGCCAACTCCCGACGGCGCATCCCGGAACCATTGTCCACCGTCGTCAGGGTACTAAGTGACGGGTCGGATTCGAAGGTGATCTGCGTGGCGCCCGAATCCAGAGAATTGGCAACGATCTCCGTGAGAATGGTCTCCTCGATCGAACCCGGATAAGCGTCGCGCAAGTCCTCCAAAAGGTGTAGCAGATCTACTCGGGTTTCACCCATCTTGTATAATGTCCCTCCTGATATAAAACTCAACTATGGGCTATGGTAGACTCCATTAGTCATAGTTATTGATTAGACCGGTCAGTATTGTACCGCCTACGAAACAGCGGTGATTCTCCTGCTGTTCCAGGCACTTGTCAAGCAATTGGCGCGTACCCTCTGACCAGCAAACCTTTACGGAGAAAACCCTAATTAACCCGCAGTGGAACACGTTTAGCAGCGAAGCTTAGCTTCGCAGCGGGCCATCTGGGATCTCTGAGGGCCCGGGACCCGAGGATTCTGAGTCAATGGGCAAGAATTACTCCTTAGCCTGGTATATCTGGATGACGTTGCCTTCGAGGTCGGCGATAAACGCGATCCAGCCATGGGAGACTTCGAGGACCTCTTGAACGATACGGACGCCACGTTGCTTGTAGGTATCGATGACTTGTTGAATGTTGGGGACCTGAAAACTTGGCACGGGACCCACAAGCCCACGGGGTTCTTTAGATGCCTTACCGCCCTTGTGCAGGACAACCGGAGGACCTGAGGTCTCAAATTCATAGTTCACGCCATCCACACCACCAAGGGGCTTAAAGCCAAGGACGTCCCGGTAATAGGAAATGGCTTTATCCAGGTTTTCGACGTAGACGAGAATTCGTCGCGACGTATAAAGAAGCGGTTCGCTCACAGGGAACTCCCCATCACTCCATTGCTATTGCCCGGTCCCTAATTAGGGAATAGCTCCATGACGACAGGCGACGTTAATTACAACACTCGACATTCGGTGTCAATCTGCAGTCCGGAGCTTGACATGTTTCACTGTTATTGGATACTTTTCTCTGGAAGCATACAATTAAAACCATTCTAAAGTCCTATGGAAAAGCTTTACGTAAACGAGATTCGGCCCGACGGTGAGATCAGCACCGTCGGCCTTTTTTACTCCCGAGAAGAAGCGGAAGGTATCGTCAAACAACTTCAAAACCTGCCCGAAAAGCAGAACTGTAAGTACGAAATCACCTATACTCCTCCAACCGCGGGAGGGCCACAGAAAAAGCAGATAACAAACACTCACAACTGAGCTGAACATTTCTTATTCTACCTTCATCACCAAGATGGAGATTTAGGTTGCTCCACTGGCTGAATTCCGCTCACCCGAGTGTTGGTTTGACAAGACACGTAGCCACGACTATATCTAGCGAATTAACTCTTTAAAACAAGTGAGGAATTTCGATGGACACAGTCTATACCCCAGCAAAGACAGGCTATCAGATCTTGATGGAACAGGAAGGAATCCCCATTTTCGCGGGTCTTGCCGTGGAAGACGTGACATCCTTGCCCCTACGTCCCTGGAAGCGCCTGGGCGGTAACGGCACCTATATCAATCTTAAAGGTGGTGGTGGAGTGACGGGTATGTATGTCGTTGAGATCCCTTCTGGGGGCGCTCTCAATCCGGAACGGCATATTTACGATAAAGTGATTTACATCCTTAAAGGCCAAGGGGCCACCGAGGTATGGCAGGAAGGTGAGAAAAAACAGTCCTTTGAGTGGGGAGAAGGAAGCATCTTCGCCCCCCCGCTCAACACCTGGCACCGCCTTGTGAATGGATTGCGGGAACCGGCCATCGCCCTAGCGGTGACCACGGCCCCCTTGGTCCTAGACCTTTTTCGCGACCCCGATTTCGTCTTCAATAATAATTACCAATTCAAGTCCCGCTATGGCGGGGAGGAAAATTACTTCAAGAGCAGCGACACACGTTATAAGGCAATTAAAACGCGCATGTGGGATACCAACTTTATCGCTGATGCAAGAAATGTAATGCTGGACGACGCCACATACAAAACGACCAAGGGGCAAACGACTTGCTTCGAGATGGCGGACAACTGCCTGATCGGGCATATTGCTGAATGGCCGCCGGGTATCTACCACAATGCCCACTATCATGCAGCAGGCGCAATCCTGCTTGCCCTGCATTCCTCAGGCTACCTCCTAATGTGGCCTAAGGACTTGGGAGTACATCCGTACCAGGCGGGGCGAGAGGATAAAATCGTAAAATTTCACTGGAAGCCCGGCAGCATTTTCAGCCCCCCTGACGGTTGGTTCCACCAGCATTTCAACACCGGTCCAGAATCGGCCAGGCACGCGGCCTTTCGCTTGGGGAGCCGTAAGAATCCAACCCTCTTTCATGATGCCACAAGTGGAGACCGAGAGGGGGTCACCACCAGCATTCGCGAGGGGGGTACCGTAATTGCCCACGATGATGAAGACCCGCGGATACGAAAGGACTTTGAGGCGGCCTTAAAGAAGAATGGCGTTTCCTCTCAAATGCCGCCGGTCACCTACCGGAAAGATCCATTGTTGGTGTGATTTCCAGGTAGGGCCGTATAGTCCTTCTACTCTGAGAAGTTGAGCCTTTCTCTTTCAATGCCTAATGATCTAGAGCGATAGCTCGCTCGGCTAACATTTCCTTCCTTCAATAGAAATGGCTGAAGAATTTCCCAACAGAAACAGAGACGTCGTGGTCGTAGGAGGTGGCATGGGTGGCTTGACAGCGGCGATCCAAGCTAAAAATTGCGGTGCCCGGGTCGTCTTGGTTGAGAAATCC
>JACZQL010000426.1 GCA_022545745.1 Deltaproteobacteria bacterium
ATGGTCGATGGTTGCCACCACCTTGCTCCAATAGAGGGGATGTCGATAAGGCAGCACGAGGACGCTCATGCCGAGGGAAATCGTCTTGGTACAGCCGGCCAGGAAGGCCAGGCAGGTGAGAGGCTCCAAGAACGGCCTATCGGCAGGGACAATGAACTTTTTGTCCGCACTGTAGGGGTAAGTGGTCTTGATCTCCCATGGAATAATGATGCGGTCTGCCGCCCAGACGGAATCGTAACCCCATGCCTCAGCCTTAGAGGCGGCTTCCATCAAGGTCGTGGGACCGGCTGCCCGGCCTGAGATCGGCAAAAAAACCCCAAACTTCGTAGTTTCACCCCCGGTCATTTTTTCTAATCCCTCTCATCTACCTAACTGGCCTGTCCTGTCAAGCCTGCACACGGCCGCAAAGCGCTAAGCGCAGAGCGCAAAGCGTCTAACCAGTGGCGAGTAACGAGGACTGAGTACTGAGTGCGGAGGGGATTGGGTGTAAGGTGTAGGAAAGAATGTGTTAAGTGAAAAGAGTTGTTAGCGATCAGCCTTCAGCTCTGAAATCTCTTGCTGCTAACTGCCAACTGCTTACTGTCTTTCTAAATTCTGTAGTCCCAGCTTCGGCTGATAGCTGACGGCTAAGAGCTGATAGCTAAGCGCTACCCCGGGTTTGACCTACAAACACTAGAATAGAAACAGAATACTTGCTAAAAGCATAGGACAACAATTCCATTTCTTTCTGCTGCCAAAGGAGGACCGAGTGATGGCCATTCGACTTTTCCAATTCCCTACTTCTATGTTTTGTGAAAAGGCAAGGATAGTTCTGACACACAAAAATCTCCCCTATGAGATCATCGATCCAAGACAGGATGATCGCAAGGCCCTCATGGGATTTTCAGGTCAAAAGCAAGTCCCGGTAATGGATTATCATGGTCAATGTGTCATTGATTCCACCTTAATATGTTCTTTCCTGGAAGAGAAACACCCTGAGCAGAGCATTTACCCCGACAACCCTTCAGACAAGGGGCTCTGCATCCTATTGGAAGACTGGTCGGATGAGGTCCTTTACCATTCCGTACACATGATGCGAGCCAAAGAACCCCCCGAGGTGCAAAAGGAAGGCGAGAGGAGATTGCACGTAAACCTAAAAAACCTGGAAATATTGTTTGCTGGGAAAAAGGGGTTCATCTTCGACCGTATGACCCTTGCGGACATGGGAATTTTTGCCGAGCTTCACTATCTCTACACTTCGGTGAAGTCCGAGGTCCCGTCCAATTACAACAATGTCCATGCCTGGCTGAACCTGATGCGTCAGAATTTGAACCTCTCCTCGATTAACGAACCAGCGGCATGAAGCATCGCGTTCGCTTGATGTGGCACGTGGGTCAGACAAAGACCCACGCTCTATGACCGCGAACCAACTGGAGCCCATCTGGACGCGGACTTTTGTCTTTTTATGCTTGGCGGAGTTTCTAGGTTACGCCCATAACGCGCTGCTCACGCCCACCATCCCTCTCTATGTGACCCACCTCGGTGGTTCTCCATTCCTGGTGGGGGTCATCCTTGCAGCTTTCAGTGTAACGAGTGTCTTCCTCCGACCCTTCATAGGATACTGGGCAGACTACTGGAGTTATATTGGTGTACTGGCCCTGGGCACATTCGTTATGGGCCTGAGCGTACTCCTCTATTTGATCCCTCTCCTGGAGATGCTCATTCTCGCCAATGCGCTGCGCGGGATCGGCTGGGCAGGACTCAATACAGGAGGATATTCCCTTCTCGCAAACAACGCGCCCAACACCCGTCGGGGGGAAGCGTCGGGATTTTACGGCGGCTTCCAAAGCATGTCCCATGTCATATTCCCCGCCGTGGCCCTTTGGATCATCAACGCACCGTCGGGCGGCTTCAATCCCGTGATTTTCAGCTCAGCCGCTCTGGCATTTTTAGGTGTGGGGATCACACTGGTTCTCAAACACCCTGCGGTTCAGGCTAGCGCCAATGCCCGTCCCTCCATGGGAGTGAGACAAGGACCGCTAAGGCTTTCCACCTTTGTGGATCGAAATGTCTTGATCGCCTCGTCCCTGCTCCTTTGTCTACACCTTCCCTTCCCTACGACCACCAGTTTTCTCGTCCTGTACACACGCGAGATCGGGATTGAGGGAGTGGGTTGGTATTTCATTGCCACGGGCTCCACCCAAGTCTTGAGTCGTCCCATTCTGGGTCTGGTTTCCGATCGAATTGGCCGCGCCCGTGCTGTGGCAACGGCCTGCGTGTTAGAAATGATCGGCCTGACGCTCATTTTGCTTGCGCCCGGCCTAAGCATTATTATAACGGGTGGTGTGCTCTATGCGGCGGGGACAGCCATGGGAACGGCCTCCACCATGGCCATGGCTATAGACCGTGCCCAACCCGAGCGTCGTGGTGTGACTATGGCAACCTTCTCGACGGCCCTTCCGGCGAGCATGGGGTTAGGTGCTCTCGTGGCCGGTACGATTGTAGAGGTCTCCAATTACACCTGGATGTTTCTGGCCGCCATCGCCATGGTAGCGGTTGGACTCATGATTGCGTTGATCAATTGGTCGACCCTTGACCAAGCCAACCCGCAACGTTAAGGGCAGGCGCACCACACAATTCGGGCCTCACCCGAAGGCTTTGATATAGGGAAGATCTCGGATGAACGAGTGGAATTGGTCCATCATCTGCACGAAGCTTGCGGATCAGGTGGGCGGACAAATACTCCAGAGTGGGGTTTAATGGGCACCACAGAACCAGACGCCTATGGCCCTACACACAACCCCTGGAATCTGGCCCATTCCTCGGGTGGCTCCAGTGGTGGCAGCGCGGCTGCAGTCGCTGCTCGGATAGTCGCCGTTGGTCACGGAGGA
>JACZQL010000427.1 GCA_022545745.1 Deltaproteobacteria bacterium
CACCGAGAAAAATGGGTGTCGCATCAGTTCCCTCAGGAAACCTGCCTGCACCTGGCCCTTTTTTGCCAAAGCACCCCCTCGATCTGAACTCTTCTTTCCTCTGGTCACCCACCTGGCAAGTCCATCGATGATCAGGTTACCCGGCCCGGTATCAAAGGCTACGACATCAATCATTCGACCTCCGGCAGGTAGATAGGTCAGATTCGATATCCCACCCAGGTTATGGATTGCCCTTGATTTTCTCTTGTTCCTGAACAGCAGATAATGAACATAGGGTGTTAAAGGTGCCCCCTCGCCACCAGAGGCAACGTCAGCGGGACGGAAGTCTGCAATCGTTGTCACACCTGTCCGTTCCGCAATGATGGCAGGTTCCCCAAGTTGGAGGGTGGATCCCCCTCTGCCTCTAGGATGATGGTAAACCGTCTGCCCGTGGGAGCCGATGAGATCGACCGCGCGCAGCGACCGGCCCATCTTCTGCACGGCACGCGCAGCAGCCTGTGCAAAAAGCTCTCCGAGTCTATAATTCAAGAAAGATATCTTGGCCAGGTCGGATCGATGATCCTTGCTTAGCCCCATCTCCAAGAGCTCTTCCCGGATCTGTTTTGGATATGGGGTGGTGACAAAGGCCAGCGGGCGGAAGCGACAGCTTTCACCCGAACCGGTGACCTCACCAACGGCCGCGTCGATGCCATCCATGGAGGTCCCGGACATGAGGCCAACAACGAGCCGCTTCATAGGATCCCGTAAGGATTGAGGAGTGAGGCGTGAGCGGGTCTATTCGTAGCGGAGCGCCTCGATGGGATTGAGTGCAGCTGCCTTCTCAGCAGGATGGTAGCCAAAAAAGATGCCAATGGCGGCAGAAAAACCGCAGGCTAGAAGAATGGATTCGGCGGAAACCAGGGTCTCCCAGCCACCAAAGTAGGAGATAACGTAGGAGGCACCAATCCCGATGAGGATGCCTATCATTCCTCCGAGGAGGCAAAGCACCATGGTCTCGGTCAGAAACTGCCTACGAATATCACGCTTCCTCGCCCCTACCGCCAACCGGACCCCAATTTCACGGGTCCGCTCCGTGACCGAGACCAACATGATGTTCATGATCCCAATACCGCCCACTATCAGGGCAACCGATGCGATCCCTGCCAGAAGGTAGGAGAGCGTATTGGTTGCCTCATTGGCCGCCTCGACGATCTCCGCGCGATTACGGATTCTGAAGTCATCCGGCTTTGCCGGTGTAATTCTGTGGCGCCGGCGCAGGAGCTCGGCCATATCTTTTTCGGCCTGATAGGTGGCCTGCTGACTTACCGCAGCAACCTCAATTCTTTGGACGTGATGGATACCGAGGAGCTTTCTCATGGCAGTTCGCAGTGGAACAAACACGATATCATCCAGATCTCTGCCGCTCCCGGATGTCCCTCTTTCCCGAAGCACGCCGATGACCTCAAAGGGAATATGTTTGATCCTGACCATCTGTCCTACTGCGTATTGCGCTCCAAACAGTTCCTTCGCTACTGTTTTTCCGAGCAAGACGACCTTCCGGTTTAGCAGCATATCCTCTTCGCTGAAGATCGAGCCTGATTCGATGGGCCAATTCCTGATGCTAAGATAATCCGGCGTGGTACCGGTAAAGCGCGGCAACCAGTTCTTGTTGCCGTAGACAACCTGAGCATTTCCTCGCACCATGGGTGCTGCCATATCGACTCCATCGACCTCGGTTACCAGTGCCCTAGCATCAGCAATCGTCAATGTAGTGATCGTACCACTGCCGGCACTTCGCCCGTGGCGTCTGGAGGCCCCGTTATAAACCGTCAAGCGGCTACTGCCGAGCCTCTCCATTTGCCTGGCGATCTTCGCCTTAGTACCCTGGCCAATGGCTACCATGGCAATCACGGCTGCCACGCCAATGACGACTCCAAGCATGGTGAGAGCAGAGCGCATTTTGTTGACCCGCAGGGCCTTCAGGGCGGTCCGAATGTTTTCCAACAGGTCTGACCCGAAACCTTTCGTTTCCTCAGAAGACGACTCCTCCAGTTTCGGGGTAGCGACCGCAGAGCTCTCGCCGCCTTTTTCCTCCCCTTCAATGATGCCGTCCTTGAAATGAACGATACGTTGGCAATGAGAGGCCACGTCGGCATCGTGGGTCACTAGGACCAATGTGATCCCCTTCTCCCGGTTAAGCTGCTTAAAGAGCTCTATGATCTCCGCACCCGTCTTGGTATCCAGGTTCCCCGTGGGCTCATCAGCCAGAATAAGCTGGGGTCCATTCAATAATGCCCTCGCGATGGCAACCCGCTGCTGCTGCCCCCCTGATAGCTGTGTGGGCTGGTGCTCCTCTCTGTCCGCAAGCCCAACTAATTTCAACACCTCCTTTGCCCTTTCCAGGCGCACGCGGGGCGAGGCCCCATTGTAAAGCATGGGGAGTTCCACGTTCTCCCGCGCACTCGTTCTGGCCATGAGGTTGTAATTCTGGAAGACAAACCCAATCTCGTGGTTGCGAACAAAGGCCTTCTCGTCTGGAGTGAGATTACCCACCTCCTTGCCCAAAAATCGATAATGACCTGAAGTGGGCTGATCGAGGCAGCCCAGGATGTTCATGAGGGTTGATTTTCCGGAACCCGAAGGGCCCATCAGAGCGACAGTCTCCCCGGGAAAGATCTTTAACGAAACCCCCTTTAAGGCCTCCACCTTCTGCTCGCCAAGATCATAGACCTTGGTCAAGTTTTCAATTTCGATGATAGGAGCCGAATTCATAGCCTAGAACCCACCCAAGATCCGCCGACGTACCCAGGATGCGCGTCTGCTTCTAGGCTGTCCCTGTGCTGTCTTCATGGCGTCGGCGCGGATTCCCACGATCACCCGATCCCCTTCC
>JACZQL010000428.1 GCA_022545745.1 Deltaproteobacteria bacterium
TCCCTTTTTCTGGCATTTCTTGCCTTTATCCTTTTAGGCTCTTTCGGTCTTCTCGCCTATCGGGCGGATCAACTGAAAGGCCAACCGGTGTTGGATTCGCCAGTGAGTCGGGAATCGGCCTTCCTCCTTAATAATGTAGTCCTGATGTCTGCCCTGTTTACCATTTTTCTTGGGACCATCTTCCCCCTCCTTTCGGAGGCGGTGGTCGGTGTCCAGGTGAGCGTTGGGGCACCCTACTTCAACTCGGTCACAGTGCCACTATTTCTTCTATTGGTCTTTCTCATGGGGGTGGGACCCATGATTGCCTGGAGGAAGGCCTCTTGGGACAACCTGAGGCGGAACTTCCTGTGGCCCTGTGTCGCTTCGCTCATGGTAGCCCTCGTCCTCTTCATCTGGCGTGTTCAGTCCTTTCTGCCACTGTTGGGCTTTACTCTTTCGGCCTTTGTGGCTTTCACCATTTTGTTCGACACCACCATCCTTGTACGTGCCCGGCGCCGGATCGCCGGCGAAGGATACCTTCGTGCCCTACTCACCCTGGTACGAAAAAACCAACGCCGATACGGCGGACTGGTGGTTCACCTCGGCGTCGTGCTGATTATTATGGGCATAGGAACCTCCATGAGTTACAGCGTCGAGCGCGAGGCAACACTGCAGCGGGGGCAGGATCTGTCGGTCGGGCGATACAAGGTGCGATTCGATGGATTGAAGGGCTCCCAACAGCCCACCCACTTTCGCGTCGAAGGGGCATTCCGGGTTTTCAATAACGGGCATGATCTAGGCACCTTGTCCCCAGCGCTAAAGTTCTTTCCCAATCAAAAATCCCCGATTGGACGAGCGGTCCACCGTAGTACATTTTCCGAGGACCTATACCTCATCCTCTCGGGTTTCAGCGAGATAGAGCAAAACCAAGCCACCCTAAAAATTTTGGTTCGGCCGCTGGTGAGCTGGATCTGGGTTGGCGGATTTGTCATGGCCTTGGGAACCTTCGTGGCCATTTGGCCCTTCCGGCGCTTTTCCTCGCACGAGAGTTAATCCATGCCTTGGCGGCGTTTGACCGTTACTGTATTAGCCATCATGCTTCTCATCGGGCTGTTGGCCTATGGTTTTACACGTGATCCGCGCTACATTGCCTCTCCCCTCATCGGCCGCCCTGCCCCACTCTTCACCCTCACCCTTTTCGATGGAAAAAATGTCCGTCTCCAAGACCTTCGGGGGAAGGTTGTTTTCCTCAACTTCTGGGCCTCGTGGTGTCCTCCTTGCCGGGCCGAGGCGAAAGACCTGGAGGCCAACTGGCAGAGTTTTAAGGATCAGGATATCGTCTTTTTGGGGATTAATATTCAAGACAAGGAGCCGAATGCCATAGAATACATCAACGAATTCGGCATTACATTTCCCAATGGTCGGGATGCTACGGGACGAATTGCAGTTGACTATGGCGTGTGGGGAATCCCAGAGACGTTTTTTATCGATACTGAGGGGAGAATTACCTACAAGCATGTGGGCAGCCTTGGATGGCCCACCATCACGGCCAAACTGCACGAGGCCCAACGCAGTTTGGTCAGCGCCAGCGAAGGGAAAGGGTCTTATCAGCCCATCCGGTGATCAATCATGACGCGATGGTTTATTTTGCTGATTTCCTTCTGGTTAATACCCGCATCTCTCCACGCAGAGTCGGTGGATCTCCAGGAGCAGGTTCGCAGGATTGCCGCGGAACTCCGTTGTCCGGTCTGCCAAGCCCTCTCCGTGGCCGACTCTCCTTCAGAGATGGCCCAGCAGATGCGCGCCATCATTCAGCAACAACTCAAAGAAGGCAAAAGCCCAGATGAGGTCAAAACCTACTTCATCTCCAAATACGGTGAGTGGGTCATGCTGGCCCCCACAGCCAAGGGCTTCAGTCTCCTGATCTGGATCCTTCCCTTCGTTGCACTGGGCGGGGGGATCCTCTTCGTGGTTTTCACAGTAAGGCGCTGGGTGAAAACGAAGCCTGAAGGCCGATCAATGGAGCCAGATCCAGCCCTGGTTCAACGGGTAAAACAGGACCTGGCTCGGCAGGAGGATTGGGAAGTCGCCCCTGACATAGAAGGGCCCCAAGTGCCCCTCCTGCGGGAACGAGCAAGGCTCTATAGGGAGCTTCAAGAGCTGGAGCTCTATTTTCAGGCCGGGAAGCTTTCCGATGCGGACTATCATGAGTCCCGCCAACGCTACGAGGAGGAGGCGTCAATTGTCCTGCAGGAACTTGATTCTTCAATTCCTTCGGCAACCATAAACACCGTCAAGGATGATGCGACGAAATCGGCACAACCTGCCTCTCATCGGGGCTGGGTCTTGGCTGGCACGGGGGCCTTCCTGCTCCTTTTCGGAGCCACCCTGGGAATTTTTCTTAGCAAATCTCTACGCCCCCGAAGCTCGCCGGAAGACAGTATCACCGGTGACTTTCTTACTGGGACCAGTCCACAGAGCACCGGGGCTGGCTCTAGGGTGAAGAGCAAGAATATTGAGTCCCTTCTCATCCAGGGGCGTGACGCCTTTGAGCGGAAGGAATGGCCTCAAGCGATTGAGGCCTTTAAGGGAGCTCTCACACTCGATTCGAACCATCCTGAGGCGCACACCTACATGGGCTTGATCCTTACCCAAGCGGGCCATACGGATAGCGCCCTTTTAGCTTTCAATCGAGCGCTCCTGAATGACCCTAACTTTCCGCTTGCACTTTGGGGCAAGGGCATGCTCCTTTACCGTGCCAAAGAAGACTTTTCTGGAGCGCGTCAGACACTCGGAAGGCTTTTAAGCATCATGCCGCCAGGGGTAGAGAAGAATGAAATTCAGAAGACCATTACTGAACTGAGCAGCCGGCAAAAAGAGAG
>JACZQL010000429.1 GCA_022545745.1 Deltaproteobacteria bacterium
ACTTGGAATAAGTTGGGGTCGAATGAGTTGGGGTCGTGATTTTACGTTTTATATAAAGTAAAGTCACGACCCCAATCTCCCGACCCCAATCTCCCATTCTCAGCGTAGGGCTCGGATCCCGTCCCCGCTTAGTTGGCGGAGCTGTGCTGGCTGGCCTGGGAGCGCTGGTGTACGAGCGGGTTCTCAACCGGCCGCTGCTTCTCCGGCGGCGGTGGTTGCGGGGCCGCGTAGAAAATTCTCTCGCGCTTGTCGTTCGACTGCTCGAAGGGGTTGCGCATCTTGACCCGGGTGCCGCTGGCCTCGGCGTTGCGCCGGGCGCCGTGGAGCTGGCGGGCGACCTTTTCGTCCCAGGGCAGGGCGTAGGCGCGTGGCTCCGCGACCCCCTCGATACCCAGCCACACATAGATCGCCTGGCCTTCCACCATCTGAGAGCCGATCACCGTGGCTTCGGCGTCGGAAAAGGGTTTGAGTTTGAGTAAATCGTGACTGCGACCGCTCGCGTACCGTGCCGTGTTGCGGTGCAGCATCAACCCCTCGCCGCCTCGATCGATCACGGATTGCAATCGCTGCTTCAATTCGTTTTCGTTCCCGACCCGCCATTGTTCAATGACCCCCAGGTAGGGTGATTTGGTCTGGAGCACGATCTGCTTCATGGCCTGGACTCGTTCATCGAACATACCGCCATGCGCGGGAAGATCAAATACCATAAAGCGAACGGACCGCCATCCCTTATGGGGTTGGTGCTTTCTGACAATCGAAGACACGTTCTCATACTGGCTTCTCTCGGTCCATAATTCTCCGTCCAAGGGGTTAGGTGGAAAGCCTTGGGTAAACCAGTCTGGCGTCGCAAAAATTAGGCCCCCTCGGGAGATGAGCTGGGTGCCGTCCCATCGAGCCCGGACTCCATCGAGTTTTTCACTCACCCAATACTGGGTGACATCGATGCCGCGTTCGTAAATTTTAGCCAGCATGATATCAGGCTTGTCCTTGCCGAATACTGGGAAGCACGGCATGATCAACGTGAGGATGAGGACGATAGAGCTCCCATGTTTTAATTTCATGATTGACTCACACATGTAGGCGACATCAACGTTATTGTTAAGCGTGGGCGGCAACTGGGTCACTATTTTGCCCAACCCGTCACAAATTCGGTGAACCAAGAGAAAATACCCGAAAAAGAGGTAATATGAAAAGGGAGGCATGGAAAATTGTATCTGTGCATTGAAGCGAGGCCATATTTCTTGTAGGGTGTCTCGGCATTGGTTGTAAGTTTGTCTTTGGTGATGAAGGAGTGAAACTATGGCTCAGGAAAAAGACGAAATCTCAAATCGGACAATGGAGAGAACGTTATCAGAGTTGGGAGACATCGTGGCGTTTGTGGGGCACGAAGTACAATTTTCCGGGGTGCTGACCTACAAAGGGAATGTTCGAATCGATGGAACCTTCGAAGGCGAAATTGAAACCGATGACATCCTATTCATCGGCGAGCAAGCTAATGTAAAAGCTCAGATTCATGCCGGGGCGGTGATCGCCAGTGGGCGAATCACAGGAGATATCACCGCCGTCCAACGGGTGGAGCTTAAATCGCCGGCGACCATTGATGCGTCGATTACGACTCCCAAACTGTCCATGGACAATGGCGTGATCTTTAATGGAAAAATCACCATGGGCTCTTCAATAGTCCAGAGTAAGGCAGGCCAGGGTAAGTCCAAAAAGACTTTTGCCCCAGTGGCTGAGAGTAAGGATCTATCCCGGGCAACGGCGGAGACATCTGATACATTGACCTCCGAAGCCAGCGGCTCAAAGAATCAAGAGGACAATCAAACGGAATCAGCGCCATCATAGTCCAATTCTTTCAATCTGCGTGATTTCTTCCGAGGTGAGGTCGAAGTTCTCACATTGCAAGTCTTCTTTCATGTGTTGAGCGTTGGTTGTACCGGTTAAGGGGAGCATGCCGATTTGCTGGGCAAACCGAAAGATGACCTGCGCAGGACCTGTCCCTACACGCTTCGCAATACCCCCTATTTCAGGTTGAACCAAGACATCCCGGTTCGCGGTTAACAGGGAAAAGCCTTGATAGATGATGCCGTTGGCTTGGCAGATTTCCCTGACGACCTTATCCCATCCGAGAACGGCATAACACCGATTCTGCACCACCATGGGTTTCACGTCTGCTTTTTCACAGAGCTGTTGGAGTTGTCCGGCGCTGACATTGCTAATGCCAATCCTTTTTGTTCGACCTGATTTGTAGATCTCTTCCATTGCCGCCCACACCTCCCAATCCTCTGCTCCCAGCCCCGCCCGCGAATAGGGTCCGTGTAAGACATAGGAGTCCACGTAATCCGTCTGGAGGTGTTTCAGCGAACTCTCAAAGGACTGGCCAACCTGGGTGGTAATATCTGCAGAGGCATCATAGGGCGTTCTATGGTCTTGGCCCCCGACAGATGTAAATTTGGTTTGCAGAAAAAGCGTCTCCCGGTTGATGCCTTTGTTGGCGAGTGCAAGCAGGGCCTCACCAACAAGGGCCTCATTGTAATGGATGAGCTGATTGGCCGTGTCAATGGCCCTAAAGCCTGAAGACACGGCTAATTGAACCAGATAAGCGGTGGCGTCTTTCTTCCAGGCGGTTCCATACATAAAGGAAGGAATATTTACGTGAGGATCTGCAGTAAATTGATTCATGTGTCACCCAATCTGAAAGACCAACCAGTGTAAGTTCTCCATGTCCAGTTGATAGAAGTAGCGACCTTGGGAAATTTGACCATCTGTGACCTAGAATGCTTTGAACGTCTATAAGCTGACTCTCCGTACATTTGATTTTCCCTTCTCGTTGAGAGGCCAACTCCCTGGTGCACGCC
>JACZQL010000430.1 GCA_022545745.1 Deltaproteobacteria bacterium
GACTTTGCCGGGTCGCGGTCCAGCGTGTTGAGATCGTGGAGAACGTAGATGAGCGTTTGTTCGACTTCGACGACCTCCGTTTCAGGCAAACCGCGTGCCCATTCACCCTGATCGACGTTTCCCCGGATTGCTACCACTGGTGAAATGGATTGGAGTGTCTCGATCACCTCTGCCTTGCCTATGTCCCCGGCATGAATCACGAGATCCGCGCCTTTCAGTGCCCGCAGCGCCTCAGGTCTAACGAGACCATGGGTATCCGAGATCACTCCAATGAAGCGCTTTTCTTTTTTTGCCGATTTCGCAGCCATTGGTGGGTGTCGGTAAGTGAAATGGGCTCCCCAAAAACAAGGCGATTCTAGTCGTTCAGCATCTCGAGATGCTGTCGAAGTGCACTGAGATTAGGGGCGATCGGCTTGAGTTCCTCTTGGCGATCCATGATGGCCGACGGCTGCTTGAGACCATGGCCAGTGATGTTGCAAATGACTGTGTCATCCCGACCAATGGTCCCTTCTTGTCGCAGTCGCCGTGCAGCGGCCACCGAAATGGCCCCTGCAGGCTCCGCAAAGACGCCGGCAAAACGACCCAGAAGCATCTGCGCTTCTAGGATCTCCTCGTCGCTGAAAGCAACGGCAGTTCCTTTGGAGGCACGAATAGCGTACAGGGCCCGCCACCCCATGGACTTGGGATAGCCAACCTTGATGCTCTCCGCCACGGTCTCCCCAACTGAAACGGGCTCGATATCCGTTGCTTCCTTTTCAAATGCAGTCACGATGGGGGCAGCGGCTTGACTCTGCGCTGCAACGAGCTTCGGCATCCGATGAGCCCAACCGAGTCCATTGAGTTCTTTATAGCCCTTCCATATGGCATAGAGTCCTGTTCCTCCTGCACTAGGATGGATGATCCAACGCGGAACATGTTCATCCATCTGGTCAAACAACTCGTAGGCATAGGACTTCTTGCCTTCGTTTCGGTATGGATTGGAGGAGAGACAGTCATACCAGCCGAAGCGTTCGATGGCTGCACTGTAGAGCTTGGCTCCCTCATTGTCCAAATCACCTTCCACCGGGACAACGGTCGCACCATAGGCCCGTGCCTGGGCGATCTTTGCGGTGGAGATCCCACAGGGCACCATAACAATGCAATTCAGACCGGCAGCAGCTGAGTATGCCGCTACCGAGGCAGCTGCGTTTCCCGTGGAGATGACCGCAGCCGTCTCGAAACCGAGTTCCTTTGCCTTGGAAAGGCCCACTGAGTTACTACGGTCCTTAAGAGACCCAGTCGGGAGGGCCGTATCGTTTTTGAGGTAGAGGCGGTTCAGGCCCAGTTCCTGTGATAGACGCCTCGGTTTCAGTAGTGGCGTATAACCTTCCCCTAAAGAGACGATATTTGCACGGTTCTGAATCGGAAAAAACTCCAACCAGCGCCAAATAGTCTGGTCCTTACTCTTTCGAATGTCCAGCAGGTGAGATCTGTTCAGATGGGATAATTCAATGTTGACCTCTAAAACGGTTGAACACGAAGGGCATGCGAAGGTGGTTTTCAAATGTGACTCCGTTCCACACTTCGGGCAGCGCAAGGCTTTGACTAACCCCATAATCCTCTTTCCTTCTCTAAATTCACCAATCCAAAATCTCACCAAAAATAAAAAGATGCCTTGCGCACAGACGCAAAGCACGCCAAGTTCAGAGAAAATAGCAAAATTTTTCCCTTTGCGGGTTTGGCTTAGCCAAAGGCTGATCCGTCCTCTGGCGGAGTCTCGGCCTTCCGGCCCGGAGGGCCTCCAGCCCGGAGGGCGCGAAGAGCTTTGTTGAAGTCATTCTGTTGAACATTTAATAGGGCATAAAATCCGAAATCTCAAATCCAAAATCTTCAATCCAAAATCCAAAATCACAAATCCAAAATCACAAAGGTGCTTGTTGAGAAAGGCGTTCCCAAAAAAGTTCCGCCGGATGTCTTGCCTTACGACCGGTCAGATGGTCGATCTGTTGCCTACAGGATATTCCAGGTGCCACGATTTCTACCTCGGGCCCAGCCGCCCTCACTGCGGGGGCAAGCCGCAGGTTACCGATGGCTAGGGATAATTCGTAATGTTCCTTTTCAAAACCGAAGGAGCCTGCCATGCCACAGCAACCCGAATCCACTTCGTCCACATCATATCCAGCCCAGCGCAGCATGGCAACCGTCGCGCTGGTTCCCGCCAATGCCCTTTGATGGCAGTGGCCATGAAGCAGTGCCTTCTTGCCATTCTTCTGGAAGTCAAATGACAGGCGTCCCGCCTCCCGTTCGCGCAGGAGAAACTCTTCCAAGAGAAAGCTCTGACTCGCCACTTGCCTGGCAGCCTCACTGCGCAGTAGGTCCGGATATTCATCCCGGAGGGTGAGCAAACAGGAAGGCTCCAATCCCACGATGGGGATACCCTTTTCAGCATAAGCTACGAGCCGCTCCACATTGATAGACGCGCTTCTCTTGGCCTCATTGAGCATCCCTTTGGAGATCAGAGGGCGCCCGCAACATTCCTTATGGGGTAGAACCACCCGGTACCCACCCTGCTCCAAGATGCGTGTGGCATCCATGGCCACAGAGGGCGTATTGAACGTATTAAAGGTGTCATGAAAAAGGACCACTTCCCCCTTTGAGCCGTCTCCCACAGGCGACCTTTTTCGGAACCAGTCGGTCAGGCTTTCCGATGCGAAGGCAGGTAGGGGACGTCTACGGTCAATTCCCATCAAGCGGTCCAGTAACCAACGGTGGACACGAGAATTGAGTAACAGGTTTGAGACCGGGGCAAGACGGACTCCCCAGCGATTAATTGTTTCGATCCTGCCGAACAGCCGGTTGCGCAAAGGGAGCCCATT
>JACZQL010000431.1 GCA_022545745.1 Deltaproteobacteria bacterium
CCTCCTCACCACCGGTAAACGCGCCTTGGTAGATCGTGATAATGGCCATAGTTTTACCTCCATGTCCAGAACCGGGCTAGATATTTTTGGTAATTCTCAGCTGAATTCAGTCGCTCTCTGTCAGGCCTCGCAACACGCTAGAAGCCACTCAATGATAGGGCGGCTCATACTTATTGGATTGTTACAAAGAGACCCATATCACAGGGGAAAGGGTTGTCAATCCTGCTAACATGCAATTAAACGATGCTTTAATTGAGTTCTACGAACGATTGAGGACTTGATGCTGTGAGGGTAGGCTCTTTGATGTTTGAGCAGAGCGAGTTTCGAGGAAGGGATGGGAGGTCCTGTAAAAGCGCGCTCAATTCCTTGCCAGGACTGGGGTCTCAACTCACGGAACCACACTTTTCGAAAAAGAGCCTTCACCCCGTGGAATAGCTCCTCTACCGAAACTGAAATTATCGCACCATGATGTTATTCCACGGGGTAAACTTCAAAGCTTGACACGGATAATTCTGGGGGTTATGGAGGGGTTAAACCCTACGGAGGGAACTGAGAATTAGTATGGCCACGATTAATGAATTGAGAGACAGGGTGCGGGAGATGTACCAGGGGATTAAGACCCCCTGGGCCTACCCGCGATTTCCTGAGCCACCGGAAGAATTTTTACCCCCTGCAAAATTTCTTGAAGTGGTGTCCGAAGCGGTCCTTGTTCATCACACGAAGATTAACCACCCTTTTTGTATAAAGCTGGTGCGAGGAGAGTGGTCCCTAAGCCAACTTCAGGCCTGGGCGATCCAGGATTATCATGCCAAAGTTCAGACCCTTAGAAACGACGCTTACATTGTTGCAACGGCGCCGAATCTGGATGAATTGCGAGAACAGCTCAAGGTCTTAATCGCCGAGGCCGGCGAAGATCTTGCCGGGGGAAAATACCCCAGCCACCCTGAGCTCTGGCTCAGATTTGCTGAGGGTCTAGGGCTCAGGAGGGAAGATGTGACGAAGTCGGAGCCCTCTCCATTAATGCAAGTGGTTCTTGATGCTGAGCGCTTTAGGTCCATGAAACAAAACATCGGTGATCTCCCCGCTAATTTGAGGGTAGGGGAAAAGATTAACTCTCTTGTCCACCCCATCTGGGCTGAGACCTTTGCTGAGAAATATCATATTCGCCCTGAGGCCTTGGACTTTTTCACTGCCCATGGGGAGGCGGACCAGGACCACGGGAAGCTAGGAGAGCAGATCGTTTTAAGTCGTGCAGTCACCAAAGAGGCCCAGCGGGCCATCTGGCTGCATCTGAAGACGAGCCAGGGAAAGCAGTGGGTGACCTACGATGCCTTCTATCAAGCTGCTCTGCAAGTAGGTGAGTGAAGACAAGCTCGTACTTGGCTAAAAAAATAGGAGTTAGAAATATATGGTTACAGCAAATAAGACTAGCGAAGCCAATCTAAAACAACGCCTAGTGGAAGGGTTGAAGGTGTTGACCGGGGAAGGAGTTCTGACGGGCTCGGGCCATCTTAGCGTGCGGATCCCAGGGACAGAGAATTTTTTAATCAACCCGAGGTTCCCCGGCGCCCTTGCTACTCCCAAGGATATTTGCACGGTCAATGCGGATGGAAAACGTATCGCTGGCAAAGGGCCCATCCCTTCGGAAACTCCGATTCACAGTTCCATTTACCGGGCACGGCCCGATGTAATAAGTGTTCTGCACTGTCACCCGCGTTACGCCGTTCTCATGGGGCTCCAGGAGACTGGATTGATCCCCTTCAATCGCGAGGCACGGATGTTCGCGGACGGAGTGCCGAATTTTCCGAATAGCATAGGGATCGATAACGATGGCCTGGCTAACCTTATGGTGCAAGCCCTCGGGACCCACTATGCGATTTTTCTGCGCGGACATGGGGTCGTCGTGGTGAGTCCCGGCATCGAAGGGACCTGTGTCTCAGCGATCCAGCTGGAGCGTGCCTGTCAAGACCAGCTTTTCCTCATGAGCTTCACGACCCCAACCCCCATGGGGGATAAGGACAGGGGACGGGTCGAGGCGAGACTGGAAAATCCCTACCGGGCTTGGCCTTATCTCCTGTATAAACATAAGGTGAAGTCCCCAAGCCAGATCCGTGCCTCAATCAGGACGCTAAAAGAGGGCGAGAAATACTAAATCTTTGATTATCCTATGTAGAGAGTCTTGTGAAAGACGGTCAGAGAGTTTTTGTTTTTACGAGGAACCGGCGATGACCCGACATCGCTCGGGCGCCAGGTAGATCTGCACGCTTTGTCCTGGTTCTAGCGCAGTGGATGGGTGAACCTTCATTCGTAGCCGCTGATCAGACACGGACACCCAACAGTCGAGCATTTCTCCAGTAAAAACGACCGTGTCTACACGGGCCTCTAATACGTTGTGATCTGGCCGCGCTGTGCCTTCACAAACCGTAAGATCCTCGGGGCGGATCATGACGACTACCTCCCGTCCCACCGCAGCATCCTCAGAAACGGCACAGCGAATGTTGCCGGTTTTCGTCTTGACCTCTCCCCAGCCGTTCTTCTTACTCGCGGAAACCAACCCAGGGAGAAAATTGGCCAAACCGATGAAGTTCGCGACAAAACGATTGCTGGGGACTTTGTAAATATCCAGTGAAGAGCCTTCCTGGATAATTTGCCCGGCATTCATAACGGCTACCCGATCGGCCATAGTAAGCGCCTCTAACTGGTCGTGGGTCACGTACAAAGTGGTGATATTCAGGCGCTTGGCTAGATCTCTAATTTCGAAGCGCATGTCCTCGCGTAACTTGGCGTCCAGGTTGCTTAGGGGTTCATCGAGTAACAATACTCGTGGCTCGTGAACAAGGGCGCGGGCCAGGGA
>JACZQL010000432.1 GCA_022545745.1 Deltaproteobacteria bacterium
TCTTCACCCTCTGCACCGTTGGCCCAACTTCCCTCACGTTCAGAAATAGCAATACTGGTGGCCAGGTCTTTTCGAGCACGGTGATGCAACCTGTCTCTCCGTCCATGCCCCGAGGTTTTGTGTGGCTTGTCTGGGATGGCAATATGGCAAACTGGCTCGCCAGGTTTAACCGTCGGTAATGTGGTCATCCCCAGCACAACGCCGTCTACGGGTGATTTGAGCACGCTTTGCTCTTTCCCAAAGACGCTGACAGTCGTTGCGATGGGTTGGTTTGCCTTCACCGATTTTCCCGGAGAGACATGGTAGCGGAGAATCCCGCCAGTCTCGGCGCGTACCCACATAGACTTTTCAACTCGTGACGTGTGTGCTGGCCCCAATGGCCGCCCGGGCATCATTGCCAGCTCCTTGAGCACATTCCGTACGCCTCGAATACCAATCTTTAAAACGGCGGGCTCAATCTTACAGGGTTGGCCGGCCTCAAGAATTATTGTAGGGCAGCCATGTTTTGTAGCCTCCCTTCTGAGGGAACCCATTGGGCCTTTGCTATTAACAATCAGCTCGCAGCCAAACACCCCTGACAGGCGTTTGATGGACGGTACACTGAGATCGCCCCGTATGTTCGGAAAGTTGATCCGTGGCGCCGCTGCGGAGTGGAGATCGATACCGTAGTCACTTTTAGTCACCACCTCTTTGAAAATGGTGTGGGCAATACGACCGCTCAGGCTGCCATCCAGTGATCCCGGAAAGCATCGGTTTAAGTCACGCCTATCGGGCATGGTGCGCTGCTGGGTCTCAAAGCCAAAAATATTCACCACGAGGACCATGATCAACGTTCCCCTGGTCAACACCAGCGGCCGCCCAAATGCCAGCTCGTGAACAATGCCGACGCCGTTCAGCTCATCGCCATGAATGCCGGCGGTAACGAAAACACATGGGCCTGGATGCATTCCCCGAATGACCCGGATCGGCAAACTGACGGGCTCGCCCGTGTAGCGTTCGCTGACCTCCAGCTGGATGTCCAAGGCCTGACCCATGGGCACGGTGACTTTACCGATCGTGAATTCTTTAGGGTTGGTCAAAGATTCTCCCCTTCGGGTCGAAAGTAGGAATCCCGTTTACGTAAAGCCTGCCCTCTACGTTTTAACTTTACGATGTCCTGCTTTCTTCGCCGGTAATTGATTTCTCAACGCCGACAGTTTACCAAAGCAGAGCAATTTGTCTCCCGCGCTAATCACACGAGATCCCTTTGGGTTCGAAATGACCGTGTGGTCGTGATCGATGCTCAGGACAAGGACATCCTCGTCGCGCAGCCCGCAGTTAGCGATGGACTTACCTGCCAGGTGCGACTTCCCACTCACCAAGAACTCTGCAACGCCGTAACCGGCCTCGAGGGTTAACCGTTGCCTTAGATCGATTTCTGGAAATAGCACCTGCTGCTCCATGTATTCGAAGATTAGACCGGCGATGTCAATTCCCGTTGCTGTTTCGATACCCTCGAGTCCCGGAGACGAATTGACCTCCATAATCTTGGGCCCTTGGTCTCCCTCCAGCATGTCCACTCCGGCCACGTGTAATCCTAGAATTTGCGTGGCATGGACCGCGGTCTGCTCATAGATGGGATCTAATGTCACCTTTTCAGTGGTCCCACCCCGGTGGACATTGCTACGGAACTCCTGGCCCTGAGCGCGGCGTCGCATGGCCGCCACCACGTGATCCCCCACTACAAACGCCCGAACATCCCGGCCCTTGCTCTCCGAAACGAACTTTTGAATCAACACGTTCTGCTTGGTGCTTTGAAGCGTCTCAATAATGGCAGCAGCCACGCTCACGGTGTCAGCGAGGATCACTCCAATACCTTGCGTCCCTTCAAGAAGCTTAACAATCACGGGGGCCCCACCGACTCGCTCGATAGCGGGAAGGACATCCTGTTTACTGCGGACAAAGGCAGAGGGGGGTATTCCAATTCGGTGTCGGCTCAAGATCTGCAGGGAGCGAAGTTTGTCCCTCGACGTCATGATGGCCTGAGAGGAGTTCAGGGTGAACACACCCATTTGTTCAAACTGTCGTACAACAGCCGTGCCAAAGAAAGTGATTGATGCCCCAATACGTGGGATAACCCCGTCATAGGTGGTGAGACGTTTGCCCTGAAAAAATAGACCCGGCCGCCCCTCTTCAACAGAGATAGAAAATTTTAGCGTATCCAGAACTCTGACCTGGTGGCCACGTCTGAGTCCCGCTTCTTTTAGCGCCCGGGTACTATAACTATTGGGACTTCGTGAGAGGATCGCTATTTTCATTGTTATTTCCCTGTCAAATCATCGCTACCGCCCGGAACCCTTGCCTGCAAGATAGGATCGGTTCGGATCCACTACATAACCACCCCTGATGGCCTCTCTCCCCAGAAGCATGCGAAAGCCCATGGTGCTACGATCGATCAAAGTCAACTCAATGGACCTCCTCTCACCCATCAACATCAATTCTGTGAGGATCACAGGTCGCATTTTTGCGTCCCCGCTGGAGCTTCGAACCATGCGGCGATCAAACATCTCCACTTCCGCACCAATTCTGTCGCGATTGTTACGCTGGAAGGGATGGACATAGAAGCGAACCATGTCCCGACCTCGGCTGCGAAAAATTTCCATATCGAAGGCGTGCAGCGCCGAAGACCGGGCCCCCGTGTCTATTTTCGCCTTGATGGCGGGAATCCCGAGTTTCGGCAGGGAGACCCACTCCCTCCAGCCAATAATAGGTTTATGGTTTGATTTCACAGGTGTCACGACGATCTGCAGCCTATGGGAGCCCGATTGAAATTAAATCGCCTGGAATTGCATTCCCTATAAAGCAA
>JACZQL010000433.1 GCA_022545745.1 Deltaproteobacteria bacterium
AGCGATGTCCTGGCCAGGAGACTTCTTCAGTTGGGATGAAGCCTAGTATGTCGCGGTAAAAGACCTCTGCTGCATTTATATACTGAACGAAGAGGCCTACTGGACCGATACGAGTGATTTTGAAAGGCCTGGGGAGGAGAATACAATCCACGTTGAAAGTAGGTGGGTTCTTTTCCAAATAGCGGTAGCCAGACAAAATATCCACGCCTTCACTCAGGGCCTTTTGAACCTCGTCCAGCTCCGACATCTGGGGCAATTGGGGAGCCTCCTGGAATTTCCGGTCGTACATGGGTAAGGGCTTGCTGTGACCGTCCCATCCAATCTGTTCCATTCCGTAATACAATTCATTGGTGTGGCCGTCAGGGTCATAAATATAGGTGTGCCAATTGGAGCCGGGCATATCGCGGCCTGAACGTTGAATCTCGACTTTTTTCTCACCAAACCACTTGATAGCGTCTCCGACTTGGCCAAGACTCGCCACCTGCCATGTTATTTGATTGATGGTTACTTTAGAGCCGAACCGCCTATCCCTGCTCAGCGCCTCACGGATACGCTTGGGAAAGATGACGAAGGCATGGTGATCGCCGCCGTAGCGCATAAAGTAGCCCGTGGGGTCCCCCAGTCCGGCGACCTGCTCCGGAGTGGCTCGACGAGCTGTGTTGTTGGTATCAGAGATACGGAACCCCAACAGGTCGGTGTAAAAGGGAATGGCCTCCTCCATTCGTGTGATGTTGAATCCGAAGTGTCCGAGGCGCTGGATCTTGAACGGCCGGTCGAGGAGGACACCACCCACGTTAAATGTTCCTTGTGATGTTACCGTCATAATCCCTTTCCTTTCCGCTTTCAGGTTTTATATCGACCCTGAGGTTGTGTCTACAGAAAAATAGCAGGCGTGTCAATTGGTCCAAAGCGGTCCCATGGTGGCGCAAAAGGGATCAGATCCGTGAATCCTAATGACTTGACGGCATCCAGGGTTTGGTTTAATCTTCAAAAAACCTCAGGTTAGGCATAAAACAGCTTGCGAAAGGAAAAACTATGCATAAAACGGTTGGGCTCATCCATGGTCACTATGAATGTCGTTCTTTAGAAGACACCCTGCCTGTCTTTACCGATCTATTGGCGCTGGAGATTGTGGAGCGCAAAGATAAGGAAGCGATCGTCAAGCACCCGAATACGGGTTGGCGTCTGGTTGTCCATGAGGGCGGTCCTAGTGTCGCCGAGAAGCCGCACAACAACCACTATGGTTTTCGCGTGGCCAATACCAAGGAGATACCGGTGGCCTGGAAGTATCTCGAAGCGCATAAGGAGAAGTATCGGATTAAGAGGGTTTACGAACCGACCGAAGCCCATTATGCCTATTCCGTCTACTTTGAGGAGCCCGGGGGAAACACTTTGGAAATAGAGTACTACAATCCCATGGCCGCGGCTCATGGTCGAACCGTCGCCGCCCGCCATTGGGAAAAGCTTATAACGGAGGAGCAATTCCCCGGTAGAGGCTATATCCCTCAAGCCATGTCCCATGGAACGCTCCAGTGCAATGATAAAGAGACCAGCGATCGGTTCTATCAAGAGGTACTGGGACTTAAAATCGTAGGAGGCGGCAAGACCTCGACTTACATAAGTCACCCAGCCGGCCCCTGGTACATCGTCGTGCTCCCCGGTCGGAACCGTGAGTTGCTGTCTCCGGTTAACCGCTTCACTCTGAGGCTCGAATCCAAAGGAGCTGTGGAGGAAACCCACCGTGAGTTCGGCACAGCAGGCAAGAAAATGGGAATTACCGATCTCTGGGATCTAGAGCAAACCAACGGCGATGTTTCGTTTATCTTTAGCGACCAGGACAAAAACTGGTGGGAGTTTACTTCTTAATCGCAAAGCGCTAAGCGCATGGCGCAAAGCGTAAAACCAAGACAAGAGAGCACCTGACACAAGGTGATTTAGTTAGAGACGAGTAACGAGTGCTGAGGAATGACCGGGTAGGGATGAAAATCGAAGATTAAAGTTCGAAAAAAGGGCTGAAAGCGAGATCCGGACGCTATGCGCTTTGCGCTATGCCCTTTGCAGCTCTTAAGTGTATACGTGCCAATGCTTTTCGGGTAAGACGACTACGGCTCGATGCCCGACTGCAAAATCCGAATCACCTGGAAGCTTGACCGTCAAGGTAACTCCGGAAACCTCAACCTCATATAGAGCCGAGTCCCCAAGATAGGTTCTGCCGGTGATCGTCCCGTCAACGCACTGGGATTTCTGGTCGGCTGTGGGCTGGAGGATTAGGTGCTCGGGGCGAATGGCCAGCGTTACTTCCTTCCCCGCGTGACAATCTGGGGGCACAGGACAGCGCAGCTTTCCGATGGCCGAATCGGCCATCCCGTCTCGAGTAATTTTACCCTTGATAAAATTCATCTCACCCACGAATCGGGCGACGAACAGACTCGTCGGGCGGGAGTACATGTCGGATGGCGGACCCACCTGGAGGATATCACCCTCGTTCATCACGCAGACATTGTCCCCTAGGCTTAGTGCCTCGGCCTGATCGTGGGTGACATAGAGGGTTGTCACCCCAATCGCCTTGGTAATTTTTTTGAGCTCAATCCGCATCTGCTCTCGGAGACGTGCATCTAAATTGCTCAACGGCTCGTCCATAAGAAGGATCTTGGGTTCGGTCACCATGGCCCGGGCCATGGCCACACGCTGCTGTTGGCCACCACTCAAATCCGTGGCCGGGCGGTCTTCCAAACCATCTAGCTGCACGAGGCTAAGCGCTCTACGCACTTTCTCAGCCACAATTTTGCTGGCAAACCGCTTCTGACCCTGGGTCAGAGGAAAGGCCACATTTTTAAAGACATTC
>JACZQL010000434.1 GCA_022545745.1 Deltaproteobacteria bacterium
TTCCGTCTCCTCGGTAATATCGTCACACTTGGCGGAGCCATCACCGAAGTACAGATCAATCCGGTGGGCTTTAAATCGGGCTCCCGCACGTTCGATTCCCAGGCTGGCACAAGACTACAGCGACTGGTCAAGTTCCTGCAAAGTCGCCCGAAGGTTGACATTGAACTGAAGGGACTAGCGAGCCGCCAGGAGTCCCAGGCCCTAGCACGGAGACGAACTCGCGGTAAAAGCGTAACCGAGCATGACCTGCGGTTCCTCGCCGAACGCCGTGTGCGCTTGGTGGAGAAGACCCTCATCCAACGGGGGATCAAACCCAAGCGGTTGTTCGTCGTGACCGGAGATCCCAGTTCCGTCACGGGACAAGGAAACGGTCGCGTTATTTTTCGCCTGCTCAATTGAGATCGGGCAGTCAACCCACTCTTACCCAAAAAAGCCCATCCTGATCTCGCTGCTATCGTAGGATTCTCATAACGAAAAAAGGCATGGGGTGATTAGCCTAGATTCTTACCGATAGAATGTTCAACAGAACAACGACAACAAAGTTTTTCGCGCCCTCCGGGGCGTAGCCCCTACGGTGCGGAAGCCGGGCAGGAAGACCAAGCCGCCAAGCCCGCAAAGAGAAAATTTTGGCCATTTTCTCCGAGCTTGGCGTCCTTCGCCCCGTGGAATACCGACTCGACCGAGGTGGAGTTGTTTGCCCGAAGCGTTATTCCACGGGGCGAATCATCCTCTATCGGATTCCCTAAACGCAAATTCAAGGGAAAAATTCAATTATGTTTGGTTAGAGTTTTCTTTGTCTTAGACCGCTAGGAACTTTACCCAATCGCCAGTTGTTAAATCTAAGTGAGAGATTGGAAACCCTAGAAACTTTCGGGAGGTTTTGAGCCATGAATAAATCTTTCAGTGTTAGAAATGCCCTAGTGGCTGGAATGTTTGGGACGGTGGCGATGACAGTCCTCATGTACGGGTGGCCCCTGTTAGGCCTTCCCAGAATGGACATCATGTCGACGCTGGGAAATGTGTTACCCCTTGATATCTCTCCATACGTGATGGGCTCGTTAATCCATTTCGGGATCGGGACCTCCATGGGTTTGATCTATGCCTTGTTTTTCGAATCGATGCTTCCGGGTCCAGGTTGGTTGCGCGGCGCTCTGTTTTCGCTTCTCCCTTGGGTCTTTGCCATTACCCTTTTAGGTCCAAGCCTGCAGATGGCGAATGAGTTTTTCCGAGGGAAAGAAGCCATTGCCGCGAACCCCTGTGCCGTCACAAACCCTTGTGCCGTGCGTCCGACGAATCCTTGTGCATTGCATCGAGTCCAATCCAATCCTTGCGCACCTGCTAAGGTAAGCAATCCCTGTGCAGTCAGTGTCAATCCTTGCGCCGTGGCCAATCCCTCGGCGGGTAGCCCTGTATCTTCCAGTGGTCCTTCCCCCCACGTCATGAGCTTGATCGTCCACCTTCTTTTCGGTGCGGTCCTCGGCATCACCTATAGACCAGCACGGGCATAATCAGCGGAGGAGTCTATGGGTTCCGTTCAGCTTGCCAGTGGCCAGAACATGGAGCTGGCGCTAGCACAGCGAGCTGGGACATTCTTGGAGAATCACTGGCCGAAAGAGCACAACTCCGTGGACTCCCCATACAGGAAGTGACACAGATCCCTTAGATTCCTACCGATAGAATTTTCAACAGAACGACTTCAACAAAGTTTTTCGTGCCAAGACGCCAAGAGCGCGAAGACAAATATCTTCCTGTTTCTCCGAACTTGGCGTGCTTTGCGTCTTTGCGCGAGTTATCGTTTTTCCGATTCTGTAAGCCAAATTTCAACCGAAAATTTCAAATATCTTTGGTTAGCTTTTAGCCTGGCACTCCTTTTGCCCTATTCTCTCAAGTCACAATAGTTCCACTGTAGGCCAAACCTACATTGTGCAGCAAAATTCATTGACATAAATCGGCTTGGTGCGGAATACGATGGATAAAACTATCACCCAGGGCAATGGATTGTGGGTGCAGGTTAAGGAGAGGTTGTTCTTTGTCGGATCACAGATAAACCCCCTCCACTTTTATGGTCGAGCCGCCTTGTACCTTTTCTTCTTTATCTGGGGGTGGCGGTTCATTATTATGGAGTATGACGTGCTGGTGGGTGGTTACCCTCCGATCAGCGATTCCTTTATGCACGACGTGAATCTAGTATTCCACGAAGCCGGTCACGTGATCTTTTGGCCCTTTGGACGATTCATGACTGTCCTCGGCGGCACCCTAAACCAATGGTTGATCCCCTTTGTTGTGCTATACGCCTTTTTACTTAAGACGCGGGATACCTTCGGTGCCACCATTGGCCTGTGGTGGTTGGGCCAGAGCTTCATGGACGCTGCACCCTATATCAATGACGCACGTGCGGGCCGTCTGATCCTGCTGGGAGGCACCACGGGCCGTGACCAACCCGGTTATCATGACTGGGAGAACATCCTCGGTGATCTGGGGTGGCTGGAATACGATCACGCCATCGCTGGAATGATCAACGCCATTGGTGTCATCCTAATGCTCCTATCATTTCTCTGGGGGGCTTATGTGCTTTACTTGCAGTTCAAAAATCTCGACAGATGGCACGGAGTAAAATGGAGCTAGGTGAGACTCATCCCATACTAGCAGGTTGTTGAAAAAAGCTGCTTGCAGGCTGGTCAAAAAGATCTCAGAGGCGAGGCGCGCGATAAATCGACGAGCGGAGGCGTACTTAGGCACTACGTTGGAGCGACTCCGCTTGGAGCGGGAATGATTCCCGCAGCGATCGAGCGCAACTATCCTAAACGCCTGCTTAAGGCAGGCTGGTGGCATATGAG
>JACZQL010000435.1:0-1362 GCA_022545745.1 Deltaproteobacteria bacterium
TCATGGATCGCTTCCGTGGAGCCAGACGGATCGGGATTGTAAGTGGATCCGGCGGGGAATGTGGTATAGCTGCCGACATTATCTCTGAACTGGGGCTTGAAATACCCGATTTTACGGACGCCACCAAATCCCGCCTTGCAGAGATCATGCCGGATTTCGGCACACCACAGAATCCACTGGATGGGACAGGTACCATTCATGAAAACGAAAAAATCTTCCCGGACGTTCTTGGGACACTCATCCAAGAGCCGAATATAGACTTCGTGGCAATCAGAATTAACGCCAGCAATTCCAGGTCAGATGCCCATCCAAGGTTTGCGAGGGAAATCGCAAGAATGGCTTCGCAGACCGATAGACCAATTGCAACCTTCAGTTCCATCGTAGGCGGACAGATCGATCATGAAATCATTCAAACCCTGCGCTCGGCAGGAGTGCCATTTTTAGAAGGCACGGAGTTCGCCATGAAGGCCTTTCACAACCTGGTAAGTTACCAAGAACGCATTGGGACTGTGCAACGGGCAAGTGATGGTGAAGTCCATGAGCCAGAATCGTCCAGAGGCATCGAACTCCGAACAGGGATTGTGCCGACGCAAACCGCCTTCCGTCTGATAGAGGGGTTTGGCATCCCGGCACCCCCAACCATCCTCGTGCAAACAGCAGATGACGCAACGGCGGCGGCCAAGGAGATGGGCTTTCCGGTAGCGCTCAAGGTGGAATCGCCCTCCATCCAACACAAAAGCGAAGTCGGTGGAGTCGTTCTTGGACTTGGCACACCCAGCGCCGTTCGTGATGCCTTTCACGACATTCAGCGAAAAGTGGTAGCCCAGAATCCTGGAGTTAAAATATCCGGCACTTTAGTGCAGAAGATGGCTGATGAAGGGTTAGAGATGATCTTGGGAATCAAACAGGATCCTCTGTTTGGCCCCGTCATCATTTGCGGCCTCGGTGGTATCTTCGTTGAGGTCCTTAAAGATGTTTCCATCGGGATCCCTCCAGTTTCTCGGGAACAGGCCCGCCAGATTGTCACCCGTCTTCGGGGTTGGCCCATCCTGGCCGGTGCCCGAGAGCGTCCGCCTGCTGATATCGACGCCCTTTCCGGGGCTATTGTCGGGATGTCCAAACTGGCATTAGCCGTTGGCAACAGGTTGGTTGCCTTGGATATTAATCCTTTGATTGTGTACCCGCAGGGAAAAGGAGTTCTCGCCGCGGATGTGCTAGTGCACGTCCAATGAGTTAAACGAGAGGGTGAGACTCCGGCAGCCACGCTTCATCAACTCAATTGAACCACTACCCTGCCCCGAATACCACCTTTGAGAATCGCATCTATTTTCTCGTTGAGCTCCGGCAACGAGCTTTCGGATA
>JACZQL010000435.1:1385-2834 GCA_022545745.1 Deltaproteobacteria bacterium
CTGCCAGATCGGCATCCTCGTCTCCGTAGGGCAAGCCACCGAGTCGATACCCAAAAGACTCACCCCTCTTAAAATAAACGGAAATACACCGACGGCTAGCTCAGGGGACATAGCGTTGCCACAGCAGGTTACCAGCCCATGATACTTGGCCGACTTGATGGCGGTGGCAAGGATGTTACCGCCGACAATATCCACAACACCGGCCCAACGTCCCTTCAGGAGCGGACGTCCTGAGGTGTCGTTGACCTCCTCTCTCGAGATGACTTCCTTGGCCCCGAGTTTTGAGAGGAAGTCCTTTTCCCCCGTCTTGCCAGTGGCCGCCACCACATGAAACCCGAGTTTTGCCAGGATAGCGACAGTGATACTCCCAACTCCGCCCGTTGCGCCTGTAACAAGTACCTCTCCTGAGTCTTCCCTCAACCCGAACTGCTGGAGTTTCACCACGGAAAGCGCTGCCGTGAAGCCCGCCGTGCCATAGGCCATGCTATCTCTCAAGTTAAGACCCGGCGGAAGCTTGACTGCCCACCCGGCCGGAACACGAATATATTGACCAAATCCGCCAGGGGTATTCATGCCAAGATCGTAACCGGTCACGATAACCTGATCACCTACGGTGAACTTCGAATCAGTGCTTTCAGCCACCACCCCGGCAGCGTCAACTCCTGGAGTATGGGGATAGCTGCGTGTCACAGCCTTATTGCCAGTTGCAGACAAGGCGTCTTTATAATTCAACGAAGAATACTTGACTTCGATTAGCAGGTCGTTGGCGGGCAGATCGGACAGGCTCTTTTCCTTTATCTCCCTAATAAACTTCCCGTCGGCCGCTTCTGAAACCACCATGGCTTTAAAATTTTTGGGTGAGGCCATTGAATATCCTCCTTGGTCATCGCAATACGCCTTACACGTGCATGTATCGAATCCAAAGGTCACCTGTCAAGGCTGCGTCATCCTTGCGAGTGAGAAGAAGGCACAACTCAGGCATTGTCTTCCAAGATCGACCCCCCCTCTTGCCCGCGATGCGCATTCATCCACGGGCTTTCTCTCATGGTGTTCTGCTATTTGATGAGCAAGCAGTCCGCACCCTGCAGGTTTCCCACAGCAGGACGTTTTTGCCAAAAATTACCTTTGGATCGCATGTTTTACGGCCCTTTTGCAGGAGGAATCCCTTTATTATCAGATAGTTACAAATTGGCACTCCCCTTGCAGTAAAACTGTCTTATGAGGGAATTCTTGTCCATGGTCCAGTCGATAGGGGTATCCTTCGGCGATACCCTTGAGCAGTTTCGCGACCCCTGGTTGGTTGCCTTGTTATCCGCCCGATCCGCTCGTGCGGTGGCAAATTGCGCGTGCCGTCGTCAGGACTAGGGTAACGGCCAAGGCTTGGCAAGCAGATAAAGGGGCGCCCGGAGCCATCCCTGTCATAGAGAGGCCGGGGCCAATTGCCGTCCA
>JACZQL010000436.1 GCA_022545745.1 Deltaproteobacteria bacterium
AGGTCAGGAATCCACGATCCAGCGCCCCCGTGACAAGATACCACTTGCTTACGAACCCTGACGTCAGAGGCGCCCCGATGAGTCCTAAACCACCGGCGGTCACTGCAGCTGCGGTCCATGGCATCTTACGCCCCAATCCCTGTAAATAGGACAGTTCAGTATCACCAAGCCGGTAAACGACGATCCCGGCCGCAAGGAACAGCCCGCTCTTCATCAACGCGTGGTTAAAGATATGAATCAGGGAACCCGTAAGTCCTTGCTCGTTTGCGAGGGCAAAACCAAAGGTGATGTAGCCAATTTGGGCGACACTGGAATAAGCGAGAATGCGTTTGAGTGTGGATTGGTGGATCGCCATGTAGGAACCACCTAAAATCCCGATGCATGCGCAGGTCAAGAGAATGGGTCCCATCGGTATTTTTTCGAAGCTGAACTCGACGCCCAGAATTGTAAAGATAAAACGGATCATGACATAGGCCGCGACCTTTATGGCCACACCGGAAAGGACGGCGGAAACGATGGGTGGAGCGTATCCATGGGCCCCAGGTAGCCACCCATGGAGGGGAGCCAACGCCATTTTGATACCGAGTCCAATAAAAAGAAATGCAACTGCAGTAATCACCGTGCGGTTGTCATGTAAGCCTTGGATCTTCTCGGCAAGGTCAGCCATGTTCAATGTCCCGGTCGCGCTGTATAAATAACCAACCCCTATTAAGAAGAAGACCCCGCCTATAGTCCCCAAAACAAGATAATTCATGCTGGCGGGGAGGGCCCTCCGGTTGTGGTACTTACCCATGGCCACTAGCGTGTAAGCCGCAAGGGAGGAGATCTCCAATAAGACATACACATTGAAAACGTCACCGGTCACCGTAGTGCCCAGCAGACCGGTAATAAATAAGAGCCATAGGGCGTAGAAGAAACGCGTTCGCTGCGCGGGTATACCTTCCGCCACGCTTAGGCGCGCATAAACGGTAACCACCGCCGAGACCAAGGCGATGATGAGCAACATAAACGCATTCAACGGGTCCACGCGGAGTTCGATCCCCCAAGGGATCTTCCACCCCCCCATAGAGTAACTGATGACCGCCTGCGCTGATCCACCAGCTGCAAGTTTCTCGTAAATCTGGATCAATAGCGCGATGGTCAGTCCCAAAACGCTCCAGGTCGTCACGGTGGCAAAGAACCAGGGGATATGGCCGCGCCCCAAAAACGGCATGAGGAGCCCTGCCACAAGTGGTAAAACTACGATGAGAGCCGGCAGCTGGCTGTCCATCATACTCGGTCGGCGCGCTCCACCTCGTTCTCTTCCACCGTACCGTATGTGTCTTTGATATTGATAATGATGGCCAGGGCCACTGCTAAGGTACTAACGGAGACAACGATTGCGGTTAGGATCAAGGCATGGGGCAGAGGGTTCGAATAGAGCGTAACCGAGGGGGCCATGACAGGGGCGGTCCCCCCCTCGATTTTGCCCAAGGAGAGAAAGAACAGAAAGACAGCCGTTTGTAAAAGGCTCAGTCCAATGGCCTTCTTCACGAGGTTGGGTCTCGAAATCACCGTGTACAAACCAATCATCATCAATAGAATGAAGATCCAATAGTTGTAAAGGCCTAGGACAACTTCCATGGTCCCCTCCAGCGATCCGTGTGGGATCGCGTCGGTTGCTCAACGGGTTCCATCTGTGGATGGTACCGTTCCCTCGGTAATCTCGTTGAAAATAGTGATCATGACCGAAGACACTGTAATGCCCACCCCGTATTCCACCAGGGTCATTCCCCAGGATTCCGCATCTGCATGGTCCGATGGCTTCAACGGGGTATAATCAAGGAAGTTGAAGCCGGTTAGAATACTGTAGACCCCAACACCGGCGTAAAGCAGAACTCCGATGCAAGCCAGAGCGTCCGTTAGACGTCTCGGAATAACCTTACGCATCTCCTCACTGCTGTAGACCATCCCGTACAAGATGAAGCCAGACGCTAACATGATCCCACCTTGAAAGCCCCCTCCGGGACCGAGCTCCCCATGGGTAATGACATAAAAACCGAATACGATCATAAAGGGGAGAATGATCTTCGTGATTATGCGGAGGATGACCTGCTCTTTCATCTATGATCTCCAGCTCCCCCGGGCCGACGGCCCCGCAACAGCAAAATGAGACCCATTCCGGCTGTGAATATGACCGCTACCTCGAAAAGCGTATCGTACGCCCGGTAATTCACAATCACCGAGGTCACAAGATTGGGCACGTGTCCGTGAAAATAGTTTTCCTTAGCGGGAGCACCATTGCTAGCTGGCTTTGTGGCAGTTTTCTCGACAGTCTGGGCGACATATTCTGGGCGCACGTGAGTTTGTGCCGGTGTGTTTGGGTCCCCGAAAGGCGGCATATCCAGAGTCCCATAGATCAGCGCTGCCGTGGTTAGAGTAACGATCAAAAGGGGTAGCGCGTGAGAGCCTTGCCTCTTTTTCTCTTCAGACCCCACTACGACAATTACTCCGATGAGTAAAATGGTCGAGATCCCGCCCCCCACAGCCGCTTCTGTAAAGGCCACATCAACGGCGTCAAGATTCAACCACACCAGTGCCATGAGGAGGCTGTACAGAGCCAACAGGATGGTGGCAGAAAGCAGATCGGCCAACCTGAGTACAGTCAAGGAGGTAACGACGAGGAGCAAAAGGAGAATCCCGTCTAGGACCAAAAACTCAGTCATGACCCTGTTCGCCCTTCCCGGGATTTCGTTCCTCCAGATAGGCCGCCCTCGCGATAGCATGGACGGCCGTCGGTGAAGTGACAAACAAAAGAATAACGATTAAGATCAATTTGATG
>JACZQL010000437.1 GCA_022545745.1 Deltaproteobacteria bacterium
CTCGAGCATCCCCTGCCCCTCATGATTCAACTGACCAACATGGTCTTTCAAGGGGTCTTTGAGCGTTTCCCTACTCTCAAGGTAGCCTTTCTGGAGGCTGGGTGTGGTTGGGTCCCATTCATGATGGATCGTCTCGACGAGGACTACGAACGGCGAGGTAAGAAATGGGCGCCTCACCTCAAGCGTTTGCCCAGTGAATATATCTCGAGCGGTTGTGTATACGTTTCGATAGAATCAAAGGAGCGTACCCTACCCTATGTCCTGAAGCTCTTTGGCGAGGATTATGTCTTTTTTGCCTCAGATTACCCCCATGAGCGTGCCCGGGCGGACTTCCTGCCGGATATTCCAGGACTTGCTGCGCGTGAGGATGTTTCGGACTCCGCCAAGCGTAAGATCTTTTCAGAGAATGCCAAGAGGTTCTACGGACTGGCCTGAATCAAGCGAAGGATTGCGCAGTATCCTATACCACCCGGTATATTTTAGGTGGTTTTCAGGCTTAAAAAATGTTAATAATTATGCTACCAAAATAAGATTGTATTTTGACTAATTATGTCAGATATCTTGACTAACGGGGTAATAGGACCTATCTTAGATCTTAAGAGTCTGGCTTTGAGCCAAAAGCCAGATAAATCAGTAGGTTGCACGGAGGGAGTATGGCAAAGACCTTTGATCAGCTCATGACTGAGGCCCGCAATGAGGTCAAAGAGCTTTCTGTTGACGAGGTCCAAAAGCTCGCGGCGAAAAATGGTAAATATCTAGTTCTGGACGTTCGTGAGAAGGAAGAGTACCGGGAGGGCCATTTGGCAGGCTCCGTATCGATCCCTCGTGGTTTTCTGGAGATGAGAGTGGAGAGCGCCATACCCGAGAAGTCGAGACCCGTTATCGCCTACTGTGCGGGCGGTGTCCGCTCGTTGTTGGCTGCCAAGGCCATGAAGGAGATGGGGTATCAAGAGGTTATATCCATGTCGGGGGGGTACTCGGCATGGAAGGCCGCCGGACATCAGACAGTGCAAGACCGTCAATTCACTCCGGAACAGATGACCCGATATAGTCGCCATTTCATGCTTCCGGAGGTGGGTGAAGAGGGTCAGGCGAAACTGCTCGATGCAAAGGTGCTGATGGTCGGCGCGGGGGGATTGGGCTCTCCATCGGCCTTTTACTTAGCAGCGGCGGGTGTGGGGACCATGGGGATCATTGATCCTGATGTGGTGGACCTATCCAACCTGCAAAGACAGATCCTGCACACCAATGACCGAATTGGGCAGCCGAAAACCGATTCGGCAAAGCAGACACTTCAGGCCCTGAACCCTGATGTGCGCGTCATAACCTACCAAGAAAAGTTGACCTCAGAGAATGTTATGGAGATTATCAAGGACTATGACATCATCGTAGATGGCTGCGATAATTTCCCTACCCGCTACCTGGTCAATGACGCTTGTGTCATGGCCAATAAACCCAACGTGCATGGCAGTGTCTTTCAGTTTGACGGCCAGGCCTCAGTCTTCTATCCAGGCAAGGGTCCCTGCTATCGTTGCCTCTATCCGCAACCCCCTCCTCCGGGAATGGCTCCAAGCTGCGCCGAGGCAGGGGTCCTGGGTGTCCTACCGGGTCTCATAGGAATCATACAGGCCCTTGAGACTATCAAGCTCATCCTGGGGAAAGGCGACCCCCTGGTTGGGAAACTCCTTTGCTTCAATACCCTCTCCATGGAGATTACTACGCTGAACCTCAAGAAGGATCCGGATTGCCCAGTCTGCGGGAAAAATCCTTCTATCCACAAGCTCATCGATTACGAGGAGTTCTGCAATCTCCGGGAAACCCATGCGGCCTAATTACTGCTGATTCGCGGCACCTGAGTTGGCATAGAAAAGGCCGATGCTTGGCGTCGGCCTTTCTTTTATAGACCTATCCATGGAAACCATTTTCCTTATGAGGCATGGCGAGACTGCCTGGAACCAGGAAAAGCGCGTCATGGGACGTCTCGAGATCCCTCTTAGCCGAAGGGGAATCGCTCAGGGAAAACGAATAGCCAGACTTGTAGCTGAACTAGAGATCCGCTCCATATACACCAGCCCGCTAACGCGCGCCGTGGCGACTGCGCGTATCCTCGCCAAGGAATGTCACAAATCGGTTAAGATCAGCCCAGACCTCACAGAGATCGCATTCGGTCGTTGGCAGGGGTATCGATTTGATGAATTGATCAAAGATGATGCCTACCATCGTTTTCTGAGAAGCCCGCTCAAGGCCGCCGTGCCAGGGGGAGAGACCATCGTCGATGTACAGAGGAGGGGGTTGAAGGCCATCCGGCGGGCGATCCGGGAGTACCCGAAAGGCCGCCTGCTCTTCGTCTCCCATGGGGACGTCATCCGCGCTATCCTCTGTCACTACTTGAAGCTACCCTTGCAAGAGTTTCGCCGACTCAGGATTGATAACGGTACCTTGAGTGCCTTCGAGGTGGATGGCCCCTGGGCCGAGATCAAATATTTGAATTATTTTCCAGACGTTACCGAAGTGACTAAAGAGCCATTCAGTGGTCTTAAGCCGGGCGAGCTTAACCGGAAGAAAACCAGATAACTGATTACTAACAGGTTGTTAAAAAAAGCTGTTTGCAGGCTGGTCAAAAAGATCTCAGAGGCGAGGCTTCGGCGCCAGCTCAGCCGAGCGGCGCGCGAAAAATCGACGAGCGGAGGCGTACTTAGGCGGTGCGTTGGAGCGACCCCGCTTGGAGCGGGAATGATTCCCGCAGCGATCGAGCGCAACTATCCTAAACGCCTGCTTACGGCAGGCTGGTGGCATATGAGTCTTTTTCAGC
>JACZQL010000015.1 GCA_022545745.1 Deltaproteobacteria bacterium
GCACCGATGGATAGGGCAAGGGCCTTGGCCAAGGTTGTTTTACCGGTCCCCGGATAGTCCTCGAGGAGGACATGACCTCCGCTGGCAAAGGCGGCCAGCAGCTTGCGGATTGCCGCCGACTGTCCCTTCATCACCTTCTCAATGTTTTCTGAAAGTGCCTGAAGAATTTCTCGGGGGGATAACCGGTTTGGTATGACCGTTCTCGATTCGTTCTTCAACCTACGACCTCCGTAGTTTGATGTCCGCCTGCATTTTCCCCTCGGCCATAACAGAACACTACTTAGGTATGGCTGGTGTGGTTTTGGAGCGAATTTGGCGCAAAAGGAGTGCCAGGCTATAACTATTTGATTTTTAACGCTTTCCTATTTTTGGAGACCTTTAAGGCAACCCATTTGAGCCAGTTATTTGGCAAAAATGTGCCGCCCTGGCATTATAAATAAATGCCTATTGTCTATGGATTACTTGAACAGAAACTGACCGGACGATTGAATCGGGGCCTACCTCGCGGCAGTCCACCTCGGGCAGCCCTTTTATTTCATGAGCACACTTAACCGCTTTCTGCCCAGGATGAAATTAATGCGTCGATCAATAGCGTGCTGACATGAAGTCTACCCTCTTTGACATCCCCATCGCTTGTGATATGGATGCAGTTGTAAGGGCCTACCCGTCTTTTTTAAGGACTCTTACATAACGTTTGGTCACCAGAATCTCGCAAATGAATGGTAGATGTTGTGCTTAACCAGATGATTAATCGTCTGATAACCAGCCTACGAGGAATTAACCGTTCGGCCCGAAGCTGGCGAGTGCGACGCGGTGAGTTGAGGAGGGAGGGAGCCTGGGCAGATGCCGAAACGGGTTCCCATGAGAAACCAAGGGATAGGGGGAATTGGCTGAAGTTAGAGGCCAAATGGATGGGGGGAGAGGGGGATTGCAGGGACGTAACCTAACCGTAGCGGCCTGCGCCACATATCATTAGAGCGTCCATCAACAAAGTATCTAGCGTCTTCACTCCAGATCCTCCGTCAGGTCCCTGAGCACGATAATCTCTGTCCCAGCCTTGAGGGTCGCTTTGGAAAGCCTGACTCCGTTTCCCTCCATGTTCCGCACTCGCGGGAAGTTCTGTGCGAATTCCTCTGCGTATCCCTCCCAACGGTAGTGATAAGGTATAACAATCTTTGGTTTGACCGAGGCAACGATCTTTAGCGCATCTTCGGTGCTGATCCGATACCCTCCCTGTCCGAGAGGGACGAAGAGGACATCGATTTTACCCATCATTTTGACCTGCGTCTCGTTGAGCAGGTGGCCCAAATCCCCCAGATGGGCAACACAGATTCCATCCATGCGGACTACAAAGACAGTATTGTTGCCTCGAGCCATGCCCATTTGGCTGTCATGGTAGGTCGGTACCGTGAAGATAGAGACATCGCGGATCGTCTTGTGCAACCGATTCCAGTTCCCATTTTCCATATTAAGCCCGTGAAGCACGATGGGGTTTCCGCTTGCCATCCAAATAAAGCTGTGATTCCAGCCGAAATGGCTCGTGGTCACCACATGGGGCGAGATATCCATCGGCGGGGTTTCTCTCCCATGGGGATCCATCAGGACCTTCGTCCCGCGCGATGACGTCAGGTAAAAAGCCGAATGGCCCAACCACTGGATTGTCAAAGTCCGGGGGCCGGCAGCTGCCGGGATAATTCTAAAAGGCCAATGGCCTGCCACCTCTGTCTCATGGCAAAAGGCGCGGGCTAGCTGCGGCAGGAAAAGAATTATGACAGCGGCAAAAACAAGACGGCAAACCGCGTGGCTCAAATAATGGGTAGAAGTTTGTTTTTGCTGTGTGAACACCGGAGCTCCGACTAATTAGCCATCGGCTTTCAGGACAACACTGTAAGGTGCTCCCTGATTTTCATAGCTTTTATCGGGGAGACTATTTGAATTGCAACCATAATTCAATATGACGTGGGTCCTTTGGGAACAAATAGTCCGGAGCTGGACGTCAAGTTCATCCGGGATTATCGGCAGGTGGCTGATGCTATTGCTCAGCGGATGATTCCAGAGCGATTATAAAAAGTTGACAACAGAGGACCTCTCTCGTAAACTGGCCCCAGCAGAGAAAGGAGGTGGTCTAGCAATGATAGAAAATTATTGTGACTGTGAGGTGCCTGAAACTTAGGCTCCTAAGCCAGTAATCCTAGTAACCGCTTTTTGGGGTTGTGGCCTTGGAGCCGAGAATTCCAATCAGCACACCGCGCCCTGGCCGAACTCACGTTCGGCCAGGGCACATTTTTTCAATTAATTATTATTTGGACGAGAATTTATCTGGCGAGATACCCAACCGTTCAAGCGCAAATCCTGCGGCATTGCGCACCCTCGAATCGGTATCATTTGCATTTAGCCTAACCAAAACACTCAACACGTCCTCACTCAATCGCGACTGTTTGCTCAAGGCTATAACGGCCGCAACTCGCACGAGTGGATCCGTATCCCCAAGGCATTGAAGCTGTACGGACCGATCTTCAAAACCCAGATCACGCAGACAGTAAATAGCCATCCTTCTTTGCGTTGGGCTCTCAGAGTTTAAGAGATCGGAAATGAGGGGGAGGATTCGCTTGTCATTCTTTCCCAGGCGGATGAGGAGTTGGAGTGTGGCCCACCGGATATCTGGGTCTTCGCTCCCAAGCGCCTCCATGAGGGTGTCCAGGCATGAGGAGGAAGGCTGGGAGAGCTGCCCAAGGGTATAGGCCACAGGCCAGCGCTTTTCCGACGATACCTCTTGCAAGAGTCTGTTTAAGGACTCTCGAACTTCAGGCCTTTCATGGCCAATGGTAACCAGTGAGTCAATGGCCGTCCGAACCACGGCCCGATCCGAGTGAGCTAGGGATTCGATGAGGGAAGCAATATCTCCACCCGCTGGATTCACGGGCTTATGACCTAGGTTGGGAGGGGAATGTGAACCATGAATGTGGACCCCTCTCCCTCCTGGCTCTCGACCCGAACGGTCCCCTTGTGGGCCTCAATGATGGTCTTGACGATGAAAAGCCCCAGGCCGGTACCTTCAATCCTTTCCGAACCCTTAAGCCGCCGGAACTGGGTGAACAGAAGAGGAAGCTCCGCTTGGGAAATACCAACCCCCGTGTCTTTGACCGCCACACAAACGCTTCCATTGTCCAGCTTTGAGCTGACCGTGATGGTGCCTCCATTACGGGTGAACTTAATCGCGTTACCAATCAGGTTCCAAAACACCCGATCCAGTTGAAGTTCATCCCCATGGACTTCGGGTAGTTCCTCATCGAGATTGAGCTCCAGCTTGACACCCTTTCTGAGCACGTCCGATTCCTGGGACTGGGCGGCCTCCACAATGAGCCGGTTGACCTGCACCGGCATCTGCTGCACCGGCATTTTTCCTGTTTCGGCCCTGCTCGCCTCGAGAAACCCGGTGACCAGATTAACGATTCTCCGGGAGCCGTCTCGAACCCGTCGCCAGATCTCCCTATCAGGGTTACCCTCCGGTATATCCTCTAACTTGAGCTCAGCGTATCCCATAATAATCCCGAGGGGGTTTTTAATGTCATGGGCGAGGGCTGTGACCAGGCTCATCTTTAAAGTCTCTCTTTCTTCTGCCACTTCCGCCCGCCGCTTCTCTCGATTGGCGTTTTCCGCGAGATAACCGTAGAGGATGGAGACTCCAAAAAGAAAGGTAATACGAATATAAACCTCACTGTCCAGGTGGATCAGGGACCTGTTGTCAGGAATGAGAAGCAGGACGTAAACCACACTGATGAGGATCGAGCCAAGCACAATTCGCGTCATACTCTGTCCCATGGCTGCCAGAAACAGGATAAAGAAATATATCAAGAAGAGGTCCCATGAGATATCCTGATTCATATAAATGGCAATGGAAAGGAGCAGCGTGTCGCAAAGCATCAAGCCGGTATCAAAATAATGGCTGTAAAAAAAATGCTCAGGGATACGGTAGAGCACCAGGACGCTGATGAGAAAAACAACCACTAGGGCATGGATCCAGGGATCCTCGGAGACCTCCTCGCCCTTGGGAAAAAGGATGAGAAAGGAGGTGGCAATGGCGATCATCCACTGAAGGATGATCACCGTATACTGCTTATCTGCTATCAGACGTTCAATGGCCATCAGTCTAGCGGATATCCCAGCGTCGTTCTCTAAATGGGAAAGGCCCGAGCGGGCACTTTGTTTGCGGAATCGTGCTTGGGTGTCCTGAGGTCTCTTAGGCGAGCCGGGTAATCCGTAACGACCCCGTCCACCCCGAGTTGAATCAACTGTACCATCTCCTCGGCCTTGTTGATGGTCCAGGCATGGACTTCAATTCCAAGTTCGTGAGCCACTTCCAGGGTCCGTTCTGTAATAAGCCTTAACCCCTCATGCTCACAAGGCACCTGGAGGGCCTCCCCCGCAGGGGCAAAGCTGCCGGATTTTTGTCCCCAGACCCAGTTCAGAAACGCAGCCGCTTCTCCATAGGAAAAGCCGGTGGCAATGGTGAGATCCTGCTCACGGATTTGGCTGCGAATCTCCGTCATAATTTCGTCCTTCTCCGTAGCCAACAGGATCACTTCTTCTTTACGAAACCGCTTAATGCCCGCCACTAACCTTTCAATGAAGACGGGCCTGGCCTCCTTTATCTCGATGGTGGCCTTGACCTTGGGGAAGGTCGTAAAAAATTCCTCCAGTGTGGGAATGGTTACTTTCCGTCCCCTAAAAGGATAAGTTTTTCCGCCATCCGGAGTAAACCGATAACCTGCATCGAAGTTCTTCAACTCTTTTAGACTCCACTGTTGGACTTCACCTCGCCCGTTTGTGGTCCTTTCCAGGGTAGCGTCATGGAAGATCAGGATTGCTCCGTCTTTGCTCTCCCGCAAATCCATCTCAATGAAGTCCGCGCCATCCGCGAGGGCCTTTTCAAAAGAAACAAAAGTATTCTCCGGTGCCATCCCGGCGGCCCCCCGGTGGCCGATGATCCTGAGCCTCGTGGCGTCAAAAAAAGGGGTCTTTGCCACCCTGCTAAACCTCGAGGAATTTTGGGGCACGGGTCAGGTTCCGGTTGCCCCCACGAGTGACCAACACAACGTCTTCCAATCGGACTCCGCCCATTCCAATATAGTAAAGCCCAGGCTCTACCGTGACCACATGTCCGGTGCGAAGCGTGGATTCCACCCCGCCAATTCGGGGGATTTCATGGATATCCAAACCCAAGCCATGTCCCGTTCCATGAAAGAAACCCTGCATCCTGCCGTTAATGTTTCCCGTGAGAAACCCCTTTTGCTGGAACAGGTCTAAAATTTTTCGGTGGACCTCGTGACCGTTGACCCCATCCCGGATGAGGCGAAAGGCGATTTCCTGTCCCTGACGCACACTCTCGTAAGCTTCCTTCAGGCGCTCCGAGGCCCGACCACGCACCACGGTTCGGCTAAGATCCCCAAAATAACCCGTTTCCTGCGAGCGTGGAAAAATATCAAACACAATAGACGTGTGGGCCTTGAGGAGCCCATGGCCCTCGTTGTGAGGATCGCAACACTGATTTCCAGAAGCCACAATCGTATGGCTGGGAACCCATCCTCCTCCCATGATAGCAGTATTGACCACGGTTTTGATAGCCTCGGACGTAAGTCTCCGTCCATTAAGATAAAGATAACGATCCTTACCGATCCGTGATCTTTTCAGGGCGTTGATTCCGGCATCCAATCCCACTTCGGCGATCCGAATGGAATCCCGAATGTTCCTCACCTCCGCGGCAGTCTTTTTCTCCCTGTCACCGAAAAAGGGGTCCTCCTTTACCACCAGCTTGAACCCACTGGACCTCAGCCGATCGGCTAGGAGGACCGGGAAGTTTGCGGGAACCAGGAGTGAACGAATACCCTTTTCCTTGAAGATGAGCCCCAAAATATCCACGATTGTAACGTTCCCCCTACCCCCATCACGCAGGCGTCTTTGGTATCCGGAGAGCGATAGCACGGCGTGAACCTTGGCCTGTTTCTTTGCCCGATCGAGTTCCAAGTCGCTCATCACCACGTATTTCCTTCCCCGATGCTGAAAAAAAATAAATGGATCTGGGGCAAAGAAGCTGGTAGCATAAAGGATATTGGAATCCATCTCACTTGCCGCCACGATCAGACGGGCTCTCCCTTTGTCCAACGGTCTCCTAGGTCGGGACATCCCCTTACGGAGCCTGTGTCTCTTCATGCGGGAATCCTGTTTTTTTGAGGCATAGCGAGTAATTACTTACGAGCACCGCCTGATGGGGCCGAATAACTCTAAGCTACCAATTTCGCTGTTAAATCTCAAGGATGAAGTGCCTGGGGCAATCATTCTTTTCTGTTGACACTCACATCCCTGTGTATTTATTTATGCCCAAAATTTGATATTCAGTGAACTAGACAGGGAAGCGGTGGAGAACATCCCCTCGCGAGTCATACGGATCAAAGATCAGTATTGAGTAGGAATCATAGTTCGAGGCCGTATTAAAATGGGTTTAAAAGAAAACCTAGAAAGGTTGAATCTGTTGAACCAACAGGCCGAGTTGGCGGGCGGCCAGGACAGAATCAACCGCCAGCGGGAGCAGGGCAAGCTCCTGGCCAGGGAGCGGATTGAAATTCTTTTAGACCACGGCAGCTTCATCGAACTGGATCGGTTCAGGACCCATAACTGCTCCGACTTCGGTATGGATAAAAAGAAGTTTCCAGGAGATGCCGTGGTGACGGGGTATGGCTCCATTGAGGGTAGAACGGTCTATGTCTATTCCCAAGATTTTACTGTTTTTGGTGGGAGTCTCAGCGCGGTGGTGGCGCAAAAGATATGCAAGGTCATGGACCTAGCCCTTGAGAACGGGGCTCCGATCTTCGGTATCAATGACTCCGGAGGAGCCCGCATTCAAGAGGGAGTAGCCAGTCTTGCGGGTTATGGCGACATCTTTCAAAGAAACGTGATGGCCTCCGGCGTGGTCCCGCAGATTTCCGCCATTATGGGACCCTGTGCGGGAGGGGCCGTCTACTCACCTGCCATCACCGATTTCATTTTTATGACGAAGACGGGCAGCTACATGTTCATCACCGGCCCTGACGTGATCAAGGCGGTCACCCACGAGGAGATCTCAAAGGAAGACCTGGGTGGAGCAGAGACCCACAACACCAAGAGCGGTGTAGCCCACTTCTCAGCGGAAAACGAAACGGAATGCCTCCTGATGATGCGGGAGCTCATGGGTTTCCTGCCCAGCAACAACCTAGAGGAACCTCCCTTCCATCCCACGGACGACGACCTATTGAGACGGGAGGCGAAGCTCAAAGAATTGATCCCGGACAACCCCAACCGTCCCTATGACATGAAAGAGCTGATCGGGGCGGTGGTGGATGAGGGTTACCTGTACGAAGTGCAGCGCGACTTTGCTCCCAACATCGTGGTGGGTTTTGCCCGCCTAGGCGGGTGGCCCGTTGGCATTGTGGCAAATCAGCCTGCCCATTTGGCCGGTTGCTTGGACATCGACGCATCGGTCAAGGCTGCACGTTTTATCCGTTTTTGCGATTGTTTTAACATCCCATTGGTAACCTTTGTGGACGTACCTGGATTCTTACCCGGCACATCCCAGGAATACGCCGGCATTATCCGCCATGGGGCCAAGCTCCTTTACGCCTATGCGGAGGCTACAGTCCCCAAGCTCACGGTGATTACCCGCAAGGCCTACGGCGGCGGGTACATTGTGATGTCCAGCAAGCATCTGCGCGGCGATATTAACATTGCCTACCCCACCGGGGAAATCGCGGTCATGGGTCCCGAGGGGGCTATCAACATTGTCTCGCGCCACGAATGGGAAAAGGCTGAAGATCCGGTAAAGGCCAAAGAAGAACTGGTGGAGAATTATCGGCAGACGTTTGCCAATCCGTTTAAGGCCGCAGAGCAGGGTTACATTGACACGGTCATTCCCCCGGAGGATACTCGCCCGACCCTCATCCGTTCCCTGGAGATGTTGAAGAAGAAGCGGGTCAGCAACCCTCCCAAAAAACATGGGAACATTCCACTCTAATAGCTGTCAGCTTTTTGCTATCAGCTTTCAAAAAAAAAGTCACTTCGCCTCATCAGCTGAACGCTGAGAACTGATGGCTGAACACTTATCGTAACATGTTTAAACGCATCCTGATCGCCAATAGAGGTGAGATCGCCGTTCGGATCATCCGTGCCTGTAAAGAACTGGATGTTGAAACCGTGGCGGTTTATTCCGAGGCCGATCGCGATGCCCTTCACGTGAAGTACGCGGATTACGCATATCTTATCGGTCCGCCGCCTTCCCTGCAGAGTTATCTCGCCATTGACCGCATCCTGGAAGTGGCAAAAAAGAGCTCTGCTGAGGCCATCCACCCGGGCTACGGTTTTTTGGCCGAGAACCCGGAATTTGCCCGCAGGTGCCAAGAAGAGGGCGTTGTGTTTATTGGCCCCTCCGCCGAGGTCATCGAGCAAATGGGGGATAAGGTCAAGGCGGGAGAGATCATGAAGGCTGCCGGAGTCCCCGTGATTCCAGGATCCGGGAAGGTATTGAACTCTGAGGAGGAAGTCTTAGAGGCAGCCGAAACCATAAAATACCCGCTGATGTTAAAGGCAACGGCCGGCGGCGGGGGCAAAGGACTGAGATTGGTCCGGTCTCCTCAGGAAATACGGTCGGCCTACCGCGCCGTGCGCTCGGAGGCCCAATCTTCTTTCGGTGATTCCCGTCTCTATCTGGAGAAATACCTCGAGCGATGCCACCATGTGGAAGTCCAGATCATCAGCGATCAACACGGAAGGGTGCTCCATCTCTACGACCGAGAATGTTCCATTCAGCGCCGGCACCAAAAAATCATCGAAGAATGCCCGGCTCCTACTATGGACAAATGGATCAGACGAAATATTTGTCGGGTCGCCGTGCAGGGGGCCAAGGCGGTCAACTACGTGGGGCTCGGCACCTTGGAATTTCTCTTGGATTCGGACAGAAATTTTTATTTTCTAGAGATGAACACCCGCTTGCAGGTGGAACATGCCGTGACCGAGAGGGTCATCGGAATTGATCTGGTCAAGGCTCAGATTGAGGTGGCAGCAGGGACGCGTCTTCCCTGGCGTCAACGTCATATTAGATTGACAGGTCATGCCATCGAATGCCGAATCTACGCAGAGGACCCGGAAAACGATTTCATGCCTTGTCCCGGGAAGATCGAAGGGTTGAGGCTACCGGAAGGTCTCGGCGTGCGCAATGATTGCGGGGTTTATGAAGGGGCCGAGATCCCCATCTACTACGACCCAATGATCGCCAAGCTCATCGTATGGGGAGAGAATCGAATGGAGGCCCTTCTCAGGATGCGCCGAGCCCTGCGTGAGTACCAGGTCCGAGGGATCAAAACCAACATCCCATTCCATCAATGGATTTTGCGCCATCCCCGTTTCATGGCCGGTGACTTGAACACGGCCTTTATCGACGACGAGCACGGATCCAGGAGAAAGGAAGAGCTCTTTCCGCACCGGCATGTGGCCCTGGCATCGGCAGCCATTGCGGCCCTGCACCGAGAGGAGGAGCAGGCCCTGCAGGTTTTGCAACAAGGCGCCAATAAAAAATCCGAATGGCGGGAGACGGGAAAAAGGGAATCCCTGCAGCGGGCAGCCAATCTACCGATTCAGCGCACGAAATGGTAGGGGCCCCTACGGCTCCAACAGACTATGGCCTTCATCGCTAAGCTGGGTGATCAGAACTACACCGTAGAGATCGAAGAAATCAGCAAGTCTCTTTACCGGGTCTCCGTGGACGGCAAC
>JACZQL010000438.1 GCA_022545745.1 Deltaproteobacteria bacterium
TGCTGATCAAAGATAATATTTCGCTGGACAATCTATATGTCAATGTCAAAGAACAGCAATTGGCCGTACAAAAGAACGCCTACCTAGGTGAACTAATCATGAAAAAGTTGCAAGAGCGTCTTGCGACCGCAACTGATGAGGAACGGCCTAAATTAGAATCGGTTCAACATGCAGTTGCAATGCGAGTTCAGGATCTACGCACTATGGAGCAGGTTAACATGCAATTCTTTGTCAGTATTGATATGACCATCGACAACAACCGTTTACTCAAGCAATCTGTGGATCGCACCATTACAGTAACCACAAGCTTGTTAACGGTAGGTCTGGCCATCCAGGCAGCATTGGCGCGACAAAAGAAAGTTCTCGACGCCACTAGAGCAACGCAGGATTATGCAGCCGATCTGCTCAAGGCAAACGCTGCATCCATTCGGCGACAGAGTACGGAAATTGCGGAACTTCATACCAATCCGGTATTAGCTCTGGATAAAGTGAAAGCGGCGCACGACGACTTATTGGCTGCTATCGAAGAAACTGAAAAGATTAAAAAACAGGGCGTTGCGAAGGCAACCGAAGGAATTGCAGCTCTGTCGAAAATGTCTGAAACGATGGGTAAGAAAGCGGGTGTGTTGCGGTCGGAGGAAAAGGAAAAAACGGAAGCTTCGATTGAGGCGTAGTTTGTTCTTTGATTCTGCACTCTTCGACGGAGTTTATCATGAATAGAGTGAAGGGTTCAGGGTTCAAAGATGCGCAGGGTTACGACTGCCCTCGTAACAAGCCGCGTGCCGAGAAGAATGATTGAATGCAACATTCAACTATAACGGTTCTTCCTGAACGGCCTGGAAGACCTTTTCTGAAACCTCGCTGAATTCTGTTTTCTCAGGCCGAATAAAAGTCAGTCCGCTGGTGATCGTAGCGCCCGGTTCTTGATCTTCCAGGAGCTGTGCCACCTCCACCCGAAACAGTGACATAAAGGGAACTGCCCCGAGGGACTCCCTGGTCTCCCGTGCATCTCCCTTGATGTAGTAATTGACCCCTGCGTCGGTTACCAAAAGCGTGATTTTCCCTGTCCGCCTAAGGTTCTTACCCGTGGTACTGGTCTTTCCCACCGCTATATCGATTCGCCCCTCACTTTTGGCCACGATCTCATAATAGGAGAACACGGCCGGATGGGCCCATCCCTGTTCATCCACCGTGACGATGACAATGGCCTTCCCCTCCTGCGAACCTATGTCTTTGCCGCTGAGCCGACCCAACAACTCTTCGTTGATCACCTTACCCAAAAGTTTTGACATTCTCTCTCCTTGAAAACTGCAAGATAAAACTTCCGAAACTGCTCACTGCTCACTGATTACTAGTTCCTGCCTCTTGCCGAATCCCTGCTCATTGTCGATGTACAATACACGCTTCGGCTTAACGCAGTAGAATTTTACCTTAAGAAAAGCTCGATTGAGGATACCGGTCCCGGGGTCACTGAATAATTTAATAATCCCTGGGTACTTACGCGCATAGACCGCCATGGCCTTTGCCTTCTCGATCATGGATCCTACCTCCACCACTTCCCCTTCTAGCTGAATGCCCTTGATCTTCCGCCAGTCTCCGTAGTCCTCCTGAATGGTTACTGCTACTTTCGAATTTCCCTCCAGGTTCTGACAGTGGCGTGATTGAGGATCGGAAAAGAAATAGAGATCCAACCCATCGCTTGCATAAAAAACGGTGGCCGCCCATGGGATGTTTTCCCCACACGTGCCTAGCGTCATGGTGTTATGGCTTTCCATGTAGTTCAGTATCTGTTGTTTTAAATCGTCAGCCATAAAATAAGCTCTTAGCTTTTAGACGTCAGCTTTCAGCTTCGATCCCCGGCCACCCACAGCTGATGGCTGAGAGCTGATTGCTGATAGCTTTATTTAAACTTCTGCCAGCCGTAGGGAGACCTCCGCATGAGTGGTGCTTTGCGCAACGCTGCCAAATTTGCAGCCCCGACACAGAGCATGGCTATCTTGATCTCATGAAAAATCCGCGACAAAAACTCTACCACACGGTCTGACGACTCCAAGGCAGGATTCAGAAGGGGCTGTCCAATCCCCACTACGTTGGCACCCAAGGCAATGACCTTAGCCACGTCAAGCCCACTGCGGATTCCGCCTGATGCCACCAACTCAAGATCTGGCACCGCGCCCCTCACCACCACCAGCGCCTCGTCCGTGGGAATACCCCAAGTCGCAAAGGTGTCATCGGAGGGCTGTCCCTTCTGAGCTGCTCGCTTTGCCTCTACTGCGTACCAAGAGGTCCCACCCGAACCGGCAACGTCAATGGCACGGACCCCGGCCCCCTTGAGTCGCATGGCCACATCCGCAGAAATCCCACTGCCAACCTCCTTCGCCACCACCGGCACCTCCAGCTGAGCACAAACCTCCCCAATTTTTTCGGCGAGTCCCCTGAAATTTCGATTTCCTTCGGGTTGGACCGCTTCCTGTAGAACATTGAGATGGAAGACGAGACCGTCTGCTTGAATCATACGAACCGCCTGGCGGCACTGCTCGATGTCGTACCCGTAATTCAGCTGGACCGCTCCCAAGTTACTGAGGAGCAAAATGTCCGGGGCAACGTCCCGGACCTGAAACGACCTGACCGCACGAGGCTCCTCCAAAGCAACCCTTTGAGACCCCAACCCCATGGCCAGGCCCAGGTACTGAGCTGCGCTGGCCAGGTTTCGATTGACTTTTTGTGCCAGATCGAACCCCCCGGTCATTGAGGAAATTAACAGTTGGGCCTTCAGTCCCTTTCCCAGGAAGGTG
>JACZQL010000439.1 GCA_022545745.1 Deltaproteobacteria bacterium
ATTCAAGTATATGGGAAGGTCCGTGGGAGGATTTCGGTCCCTGTTGATGCCAGCGAGGAAGCAATCGAAAAAGAGGCCCTGGCAGATCCGAAGGTCAGCGCTTTCATAAAGGGTAAGAACATTAAAAAAGTCGTGTCGGTTCCGGGACGCCTGGTCAATATCGTATTGGAGGGGTAGCGCCGTGATCCGCTGGAGAACAGGGTCTGATTTAACGAATTCAATTCGCCTTGGAATTCATTTCGGTGCCGTGGCCTCGCTGTTTCTTGCCCTTTTGACCTTTAGCGGTTGCGGTTACCACTTTTCAGGGAAAGGAGAGGCCTTTCCCAAGGATGTCAACTCCATTTATGTCGCGACCTTTGTCAATTCCAGTAAGGATGTGGGGCTCGAGAAGGAAATTAGTTCGGCCTTGAGAAGTGAGTTTCGTCGGAGAGGCAGGGTTCGACCCGTTAATCAACTGGATCAGGCGGATGCCATACTCAGCGGCGTGGTCCGTTCCTTAGACACTAACGTTGTCTCGGTGAATGCCAATGACGAAGTGCTTCAATACCAGGCCGTTCTGGTGGTGGACATGACGCTCAGGCGGCGCTCTCCAAATGAACTCCTGTGGCGTACCGAGAATAGCCGCATTATGGAGACCTACGTCGGCGCCAGAGGCGCCGTGGTGACCACCTCCTCTGCCTTTCAAAGGCAAACCTTAAACGCAGAAGACATCCCTCTGTTCACTGATATCCAGCTTACGGAGACCATGAGTCGGGAAACCAGAGCCGATCTGATCAACCGGTTTGCGCGCAAGATGCATCAGAAACTCATCGAAATGTTCTAGCAAGACCTAGGCAAAGATATTTGAAATTTTCGTAGGTAAGAATCTATCGTTGTCGTCAGTGGGTAGTTAGCTGGCCCGTGAGACCAAATGAACTGCGCGTGCCAGGCGAGACATCCTGCGGGATGCGGTGTTGTGCTTGAGAACTCCTTTGTTTACGGCGCCATCAAGGACCTTGTTGACGTCCCTTAATTGGGTCAGGGCAGTGACGTGATCCTTCTTGTCGATGGACTGTCGGACCTTTTTGATCAGGGTCTTTACCCTGGATTTGATCTCCTGATTTCTTGCCCTTCGCTTTAAACTCTGGCGGTGACTCTTGATAACAGACTTGTGTACAGCCAAGGTGTCCCTCCTAAGGCAGAAAACTTAGCACTAACCGGTTGAGGAGTCAACGCAATGGATGAGGTGGGCAGAATTACCAGGGCGGCTGGCGTGGTTGGTTTTTTTACACTCCTGAGCCGGATCTTTGGGCTTTTGCGTGACATCATCATTGCTTACCTGTTTGGTGCCCGCGGAACTGCCGATGCCTTTTTTGTTGCCTTTCGGATACCCAATCTACTGCGCCGTTTAACCGCCGAGGGCGCATTCTCAGCGGGTTTTGTCCCGGTCTTTACCGATTATTTGACCAATCACACCAAAGAGCAGGCCCTCGAGGTTGCCCGGGTGGTCTTCACCTTTGCCGCGCTCGTTTTGGCGGTGCTGACAGTTTTGGGGATCTTATTTGCCTCTCCTTTGACCTACCTCTTTGCCCCAGGATTTTATGCCGACGGGGAAAAGTTCAACCTTGCGGTTTTCTTGACTCGTTTGATGTTCCCCTACGTCTTTTTCGTCAGCCTGGTGGCCCTGGCTATGGGGTTCTTGAACTCTTTTCGCCATTTCATGGCCCCTGCCTTGTCTCCCGTTCTGCTGAACGTCTCAATCATTGTCTGCGCCCTCATGCTTACACCCTTTCTATCTGAACCGGTGGTTAGTCTGGGCTACGGGGTACTACTGGGAGGCATAATCCAACTGGCCCTACAATTTCCTTTTCTTTCCCGCTATGGCCTAACCTTTTCTCCAGATTTTCACTTTAAACATCCAGCCCTGAAACGTCTCCTCATCCTCATGGGACCAGCCGTTCTTGGTGCCGCAGTCTACCAGGTCAATGTCTTGGTGAGCACGATCCTGGCTTCTATGCTTGCAGAGGGGAGCGTGTCCTACCTTTACTATGCGGATCGGTTGCTCCAGTTCCCCCTCGGGATTTTCGCTATTGCCCTGGGGACCGCCGCCTTACCCAGTTTTTCCTCTTTGGCGGCCAGGAAGGATTTCGGGGCACTGCAGGAGGGGCTCTCGTATTCGCTTCGGCTGGTGAATTTTATTACTCTCCCTGCAACCTTAGGTCTGATGGTCCTATCGGCTCCGGTGTTTGCGCTCTTGTTCCAGAGGGGGGCGTTTGACGCGCGCACCACAATGCTAACGGCCCAAGCCCTGGTCTTTTTCTCATTTGGCTTGTGGGGAATTTCCGGGACGAGATTGGTGGTTCCTGCCTTCTATGCCTTGGAGGACACCAAGACACCCGTTAAGGTTGCCCTGTTTTCTTTCGCACTGAATTTTTTATTGAGTCTAATCTTAATGGGTCCGGTTACCGGAGGACAGGATGGCGGTGGGTTTGCCCGTGCCATCGCAGCAATTTCACAAGCATTGGGGATGTTTTCTCTCTCCCACGGGGGCCTAGCCCTGGCCAATTCAATCTCTTCTACCTGTCACTTCCTTGTCTTGCTTCTCATTCTTCATGGTCGGTTAGGCCAATTTGCGTGGAGAGCATATTCGATCTCGTTCCTCCGAAGCCTCTTCAACGCATTGCTCATGGCTCTCCCGCTTATTTTGGTTGTTCGGAGGATTGACTGGGTGGGACTGGAAGGATCGCTGCTCACCCGGAGCGCACTGTTCTTTTTGATTATGGCAGGAGGGCTTTTTC
>JACZQL010000016.1 GCA_022545745.1 Deltaproteobacteria bacterium
ATTGGCGAGGTGGGCAATGGTGCGCTGGATCAATTGGATCGCATGCTGAGTGGCGATTTCCAGATTATGAACAATTTCCTCCAAAAGCGCGCCTTGATCCTTACCGGGATCGTGAGGCCTCCAACAATCATAATCGGTCGGCAGGGCGACCAGTGCGTAACATATTTCAGCTTCGCGGGCGAGCTTGGCTTCGGGCATGTTGGTCATACCGATCACGGCGGCACCCCAGCTCCGGTAGAGATGGGATTCGGCACGGGTGGAGAATTGTGGGCCTTCCATACAGACATAAATACCCTTGGGATGCGCCGGTGCTCCCTCTTCCCCAGCCGCGCGAACAACAGCCTTGCATAGATCTGCACAGACAGGATCCGCAAAACCCACATGGGCAACAAGACCCTGCCCAAAGAAAGTGCTTGGCCGTTTTGTGGTCCGGTCAATGAACTGATCGGGAATAACCATGTGACCGGGGGCAATTTCTTCCCGCAGACTACCCACACTCGCCACTGAGATGATTTGCTGCACCCCGAGCTTTTTCATGCCAAATATATTGGCGCGAAAATTGAGCTCCGTAGGCATCAACCGGTGACCTTTACCATGACGCGGCAGGAACACCAACTCCGTGCCATCCAGGGATCCTCGGACATAGGCATCGGATGGTTTTCCGAATGGGGTGTCCACCTTTTGCTCGCGAACCTTCTCCAGCCCCTCCATCTGATAGAGACCGGTGCCACCAATGATCCCGACCACTTTTCGCTTGCTGGCCTTCACCTTACTCTCCACATTCACCCACCGGCACAGGGATCAACAACGGACTTGGATGGGTACTTCTCTCCTTGATTATGGCCGCGGAAGTAAGGGATGGAGATCATTTAGCTGATCTATGAATCTCGTCAGGTGCAAAGAAAAAGGATATTTCCTGAGCTGCCGTCTCCGGCGCATCCGAGCCATGGACGGTATTCTTCTCCACATCCATCCCCCATTGGCGGCGAATGGTTCCCTCGGCCGCCTTGGCCGGATCCGTGGCGCCCATGATCTCCCGGTTTTTTGCGATGGCGCCTTCCCCTTCCAGAACTGACACCAAGACTGGACCTGAAGACATATATTGGGTCAGGCTAGCAAAGAAGGGCCGTTCTTTGTGCACGGCGTAAAATCCCTCTGCCTTTTCCTTGTTGAGCCAAGCCAGTTTTACGGCGATGATTTTAAGTCCCGCCTTTTCCAATTTTTGCAGTATCTCGCCGATGAGCCCCCGGGCGACTGCCTCCGGTTTAATAATGGAGAGTGTTCTCTCAATGGCCAATTTAATTCATTACCTCCCGTAGGGTTTCACCGATCAGTGCAGGCGATGGTGCTAAGCGGACTCCAGCATTTTTGAGTGCATCGATTTTATCCTGCGCAGTTCCCTTTCCTCCTGCGATGATGGCACCCGCATGCCCCATGCGTTTTCCTGAAGGAGCGGTTTGCCCTACGATGAAGCCCACCACTGGCTTGTGCATGTTCGCCTTGATCCACAGGGCCGCCTCCTCTTCCGAGCTGCCCCCGATCTCGCCGATCATCACCACACCGTGGGTGTCGGAATCCTCATTGAACAGCTTGAGTACGTCAATGAATCCTAGGCCTCGGACGGGGTCACCACCGATACCGATGCAGGTGGATTGTCCCATTCCCAAACGGGTCAGTTGGTCCACCGCCTCGTAGGTCAGAGTGCCGCTGCGCGAAACCACCCCGATGGACCCCGGGTGATGAATATGCCCCGGCATGATCCCGATCTTACACTGCCCCGGGGTGATAATACCAGGACAATTCGGTCCGACGAGCCGAGCCGTCTTATCTTTTAAAACCCTCTTCACCCGCACCATGTCGATGACGGGAATCCCTTCGGTAATACAGACCACAAGCTCGATGCCCGCGTCCACCGCTTCCAGAATGGCATCCGCTGCAAAGGATGGGGGGACATAGATGACGCTAGTGTTTGCACCGGTGGAGGACACAGCCTCATCAACCGTATTAAATATCGGGATACCTTCGAAGGTGGTTCCACCCTTGGACGGGGTAACCCCAGCCACCATCTGGGTCCCATATTCCTTACAGGCGCGGGTGTGAAATTGACCTGTGGCACCCGTGATGCCTTGGGTCAGTACTCTTGTGTCCTTGTTGACTAGAACCGCCACTGGTTTTTCCTCGTCCCCAAACCCCCCGCCTCCGCGAGCTGCTAGGCTAGGAAGTCCTCGAACCTGATTTTTTGGCTGCCGCTACCACTTTTTCAGCGGCCTCGGCCATCGTATCGGCGGAAATGATGGCGAGGTGCGATTCGGAAAGGATCTTCTTCCCCTTTTCTACGTTGGTCCCCTCGAGACGCACCACCAGTGGTACCTTGACTCCGATTTTTGCTGCCGCGTCCACGATCCCCTCAGCAATGATATCGCACTTCATGATTCCGCCGAAAATATTGACCAGGACCCCTTGGACCCTCTCATCGGCAAGGAGGATACGGAAGGCCTGAGCGACCCTTTCCCGGTCGGCTCCACCTCCAACGTCTAAAAAGTTGGCCGGCTCACCACCGAAGAGCTTGATGATGTCCATGGTGGCCATGGCCAGACCCGCCCCGTTGACCATGCAACCAATATTGCCGTTCAAGGCAATGTAGGAAAGGCTGTATTTGGCTGCCTCGAGCTCCTTCGGATCCTCCTCATCGGGATCCCTCAGAGCAGCAATCTCGGGCTGTCGCGGAAGCGCGTTGTCATCAAAGTTCATCTTCGCATCGAGGGCCAGGATGCCCCCGTCTGCCGTGAGCACCAGAGGGTTGATCTCCACCAGGGTGCAATCACAATCCATATAGGCCTTCACGAGACCCTGGAGCAATGGAAGCAACAGTTTAACCTTTTCCTGCGGTAGCCCAAGCCGGTAGGCCACTCGCCTCACCTGAAACGGAAGCAGGCCGACGGCGGGATCAATGGATTCCCGAATGATCTTTTCGGGGCTTCTCTTGGCCACCTCCTCGATCTCCACACCCCCCTCTGCGCACGCCACCACCGAAGGGCGAGAAAGTGCCGTGTCCAAGACCACACCCAGGTACAGTTCCGACTTGATAGCGCATCCCTGTTCCACCAGGACCCGCTTGACCTGTTTCCCCTCCGGCCCTGTCTGATGCGTCACCAGATTCATACCAATCATCTTCCGCGCCAACTCCCTCGCCTCTTCCGCTTTTTTCGCCACCTTGACTCCTCCACCTTTACCCCTACCGCCGGCATGGATCTGCGCCTTAACCACACAGGGAAATCCAATCTCTTTGGCTGCGGCGTAGGCCTCCTCAGGCGTGGTGGCGACTCGTCCACGGGGAACCGGCACACCGAATCGTCGGAGGATCTCCTTTGCCTGATATTCGTGAATGTTCATAAGACGGTTAGGGGAAGCGAACAGCGAAAGGTAAATAGGCGCGGCGGGAAATGGGGACTATTCACTATTGACTATTCACTATTAACTATTTCTGCATCAGAAGTTTGTCCATGGCCTGGAGCATGTCCTTCACATGGGCCAAAGACCCCTCAAAATCCTTCTTTTCCTGCGCGTTGAGATCCAGCTGAATCACCTTTTCCACGCCGTCCCCACCGATCACGACCGGCACCCCGAAGTATAAACCTTGCACTCCGTACTCTCCCTCGAGATAGGCGGCACAGGGAAGGATTTCTTTGGTGTCCAGGAGAAAGGCCTCCGCCATCCGAACGGCCGCGGACGCAGGAGAATAAAAGGCCGAGCCGGTTTTAAGCAACGAGATAATTTCTCCCCCGGCCTTCCTGACTCTATCCTCGATTTCATCGAGCCTCTTGCTGGGGATAAGTTTTTCAAGGGGCACGCCGGACACCCGAGAGCTGCTCCTTAGGGGTACCATATCGTCGCCGTGCCCGCCGAGTACCAGCGCCGAAACGCTGGCCACGGAAACGTTCAGCTCCTCAGCAAGGAAGGTGCGGTATCGAGAGGAATCCAAAATCCCTGATTGGCCCACCACACGATTCTTGGGGAATCCCGTAACGCGTTTGGTCAGTGTGACCATAGCATCCAGGGGATTGGTAATGACAATGACCAATGAATCGGGGGCATATTTTTTGATGCCCTCGCAGACCTGCTTCATGATCTTGCAGTTGGTCCCCAGCAAATCGTCCCGGCTCATGCCCGGTTTGCGGACAATCCCTGCGGTGACAATGCAAACATCGGCACCCACGATATCTTCGTACTTGGTGGTTCCCGTGATCTGAACGTCAAATCCTTCGATGGGGGCGGACTCCAGCAAGTCGAGGGCCTTTCCCTGCGGAAGTCCGTCCACCACATCAAACAGGACCACGTCTCCGAGCTTTTTGAGGGCGCAGAGATGCGCCATGGTTCCACCGATGTTACCCGCCCCGATCAGGGCGATCTTCCTACGTTTCATTTGGTTTGCTCCTAAGACTACATGTTTTGGACGATCGCCGAACCGAACTCTGAGCACTTCAGCAGCTTCGAGCCCGGCATCAACCTCTCAAAATCATAGGTTACCGTCTTATTGCCGATGGTGCGCTCGAGCCCCGAGATGATAAGGGCGGCCGCCTCATCCCAGCCCATATGGCGCAACATCATTTCCCCTGAGAGGATGACCGAACCTGGGTTGACTTTATCCTGCCCGGTGTATTTCGGCGCCGTTCCATGGGTGGCCTCAAACAGGGCGTGACCGCTGTCGTAGTTGATGTTACCACCGGGAGCAATTCCGATTCCTCCCACCTGCGCAGCCAGGGCATCGGAAATCAGATCTCCTGTGAGATTCAAGGTGGCGATGACATCAAACTCGTCGGGCCGCGTAAGGATTTGCTGCAAAAAGGCATCGGTGATGGCGTCCTTTAAAAGGATCTGACCTGGCGCCGGTTTTCCACCACAATCCTCCCAGGAAACCACCTTGTCGCCGAACTCGCGCTTCGCCAAGGCATAACCCCACCGCATAAAGGCGCCCTCGGTGTATTTCTGAATGTTACCTTTATGGACCAGTGTGATATTGCGTCTCTTCTGTTCAATGGCGTAACGGATGGCTGCACGGATAAGACGTTCCGATCCCTCGATGGAAACTGGCTTGATCCCTATACTCGATGTCTTAGGGAACCGGATGCTCTTGACCCCCATCTCCTTCTGGAGGAAAGAGACGATCTTTTCCGCCTGTGGAGTTCCTGTTTCCCATTCGATCCCGGCATAGATATCTTCTGTATTTTCCCGAAAGATGACCATGTCCAACAGCTCCGGCCTTTTGACGGGGGAGGGAACACCTTTGAAATAGCGAATCGGGCGCAAGCAGACATAAAGGTCGAGGACCTGGCGTAAGGTCACGTTGAGACTTCTGAAGCCTTCACCCACTGGAGTGGTCAGGGGGCCTTTAATGGCCACCAGGTATTCTCTGATGGCATCCACGGTTTCTTGTGGGAGTAGATTGGGAGGACAATCCGAGCCATAGACCGCCCGGGCCTTTTCGCCCGCGTAGACTTCCATCCACGCAATCTTTCTCTTCCCCCCATAGGCCTTCTCCACGGCACGATCGAGGACTCTCACGGAGGCATTCCATATATCAGGACCCGTTCCATCTCCTTCGATAAAGGGGATGATGGGACGGTCGGGGACCTGCAATCCCTTGCTTGCGGACAGAGTTACTTTGGATCCCTCGGAGGGGACCTTGATGTGTTGGTATGCTGCCATAATGTTTCCTTTTAATAATTAATAAATAGCCTAAGAGCGCCCGGAGACTTGAAAGGGACCCTTAGGCTATCTGACGGAAGAATGATAAAAACAGATAGCTTTTTTAACTGATCCATTGCAAGGAGTCAACCCGGATCCGAAATTTGAACCACAGGAATACTGTTCGTAGGCGCCTAAGCAACTAACCTCCCTAGGAGCAATCCTTGAATCTTCACCGCCCACGGCTTACATTCGAAGAAATTTTTTGCGATGATGGTAAATTAACATTTCTATTCGGGTCCAATAAGGAGACAATTTTGGGCGTGGTGATTCGCCAGCTTTCTAAGGCCTACGGATATTTATGGGCCCTAAAAGAGATAAACCTTGAATTTAGAGACGGAGATTGTGTGGCCCTGCTTGGCCCCAACGGCGCAGGTAAAACCACCTTGCTCAAGCTCCTCTCGGCGCTCCTCTACCCCACCACGGGTGAGATCAAAATCGATGGCGAACGGCTAAGACGTGGAAATTCCGATCTCCGGGCAGTCATCGGCTTTCTTTCCCCCGACGGACAAATCTACGAGACCCTGACCGCAAAGGAAAATCTCCATTTCTTTGTCTCCCTGTGCGGAAAAAAAATAGATCCCCGGGAACTGGATCAGGTCTTGGATCAGGTGGGTCTCGGGGATTGGTCAGATACCTATGCCTCCTCCCTTTCTCATGGCATGAAATGCCGTCTAGCCATCGCCAAATGGTCCCTTTTGCAACCGAAGATCCTATTGCTGGATGAGCCCTATGGGGTCTTGGACGGCACAGGAATCAACCTTCTGGAAAATTACTTAAAGGGCCTGTGCGAAAAGGGAGGCATTGTTGTTATGGCGACCCACAACGTTGCACGCATTCTTTCCTTTTGCACAAGGGCCCTTATCCTACAGGGGGGTAAAATCATCTTTGACGAGCCACGGCAAGAGCCCTGGGAGAGCTTCCATCGTTCCTTTGCAGCCTTTCTTCCGAGAGATAACCGTTGACGATTCTACGACAGATTTACTGGTTGCTTTGGAAGGACATCCTTCTGGAGATTCGGCGTCGGGAGAATCTCCTCTCCATGTTTTTTTTCGGTACGGTCCTGCTCTTCCTCTTTCACTTTTCCTTTGAGATACCACCTGAAAGAATAGCCGAGATGGCTCCAGGGCTACTGTGGCTCGCCTTCGTATTCACCGGGACCTTAGCCCTTACCCAACTCTTTCACGTAGAAATGGAGAGCCAATGCCTGGAGGCCCTTCTCCTATGCCCCATGGACCGTGGGGCCTTTTACCTCTCCAAGGTCCTTTTCAACTTCCTTCTTATGGTCTTGGTGGAACTGGTAGTCTTCCCTCTTTTCGGAATCCTGTTTAATATAGATTTCTGGAGACACTTACCATTGCTGTTTTCCATCGTCTTTCTTGGGACCATCGGATTTTGTGCGCTGGGCACCCTCTTCTCGGCCCTCACCCTGAGGGCCCATGCAAAGGAACTTTTACTACCCCTCATTCTTTTTCCCCTTATCATCCCTGCGAACCTGGGAACGATTCGGGGAATGGAGATCATCCTTGGCGCAAGAGACCTTCAGGAACTGTTCCCTTGGGTACATCTGTTAATCGCTTTTGATGTGATATTCTTAACGGTAGGGTTTCTCATCTTCGAATGGGTCATTGAGGCATAGAGATGACAGCGGGAACGAAAAAAACGGGTACAGCAAGAAAAATCCTTGCGGGGCTCGCCTTATTGTTTATCCTCCTGGGTCTTTACTTCGGTCTGATTAAGGCCCCACCGGATGCCAACCAGGGTGAGGTCCAACGAATCATGTACCTTCACATCCCCAGCATCCTGACTGCCTATCTCGCCTTCTTTATTGTCTTTGTGGGTAGCTGCCTCTATCTCTGGAAAGGGGAACGACGGGATGATATCCTGGCTCATTCGGCCGCGGAGGTCGGGGTTCTCTTCACTGCGCTCACGATCATTGAGGGATCCATATGGGGAAAGCCCACCTGGGGGGTTTGGTGGACCTGGGATGCCCGTCTCACCTTGACAGCGCTCCTGTTATTGATCTTTGTCGGCTACTTGATGCTCCGCTCCCTCATTGAAGATCAAAACCGGAGTGCAGTCTGTGGCGCCGTAATGGGCATCATCGGTTTTCTTGATATACCCTTGATCCACATGTCGGTCTATTGGTGGCGGACCTTGCATCAGCCCCCATCGATTTTACGGCCGGATAAAGCGCCATGGGATAACATCCATCCCGACATGCTTTGGGCCTTGGGCATTAACTTTATAGCTTTCTTATTTCTCTTCTTTTACCTCCTATCTCTGCGTTTTCGTGTGGGAGAGGCGGAAGAAGAGCTTAAGAGGCTAAAGCTTTACGGAACGACCTGATGGGACACTGGGGATTCGTTTTCTTAGCCTATGGGATTGTCTGGTCGGCCATCGTGCTGTATCTAGTGATACTGAGACGTAGGCTAGGGAGGGTAGAACGAGAGGCCAACCTCTTCCATGACCGAGGGGACCTTAACGACCATGGGTAAAAGTAGAAGATTTATCATTGGCGCCGTGATCATCGTGGCAGCACTCTCCTACCTTATATATGGAGGCATGCAGCAAGCCATGGTCTATTTCTCCACCCCTTCCGAGTTGAAGAACCAGGAGGGTACTGTTCAGGGCAAATTCCTACGAGTCGGTGGGATGGTCCTGACAGGGTCGCTACAAAAAAACACCAAGGCCCTCACCTATCGGTTTCAACTAACGGACGGCGCAGCATCCATCCCGGTTTATTTCAAAGGGGTCCCTCCCGACCTGTTCAGGGAAGGGACCGGGGCCGTGGTGGAGGGACGCTTTGGAGAGGATGGGATCTTCCGCGCCACCACCATTATGGCCAAGCATGCAGAGGAGTATAGCCCTCCCAAAGAGGGGCATGCCAAGTCTCGCAGCTTCGTTCCCGGCCAGGAGAAGCGGTGACGGCCTTCATCGGGCAGGCCAGTCTCCTATTGGCCTTCACCCTTGCACTCTGGGGGATTGTCGCCCCATTCCTATTCAGCCGGACACGCAATCAGCAGATTTTCACCAGCATTCGCATTGGAATCATCGGACAATTCTTTTTCGTAACCCTGGCAGCATCCTCCCTCATCTACGCCTTAGTCGCAACGGATTTTTCCATAAAATACGTTGCCCTTAATACCACCCGGGCCACTCCCATCTATTACCGCGTCACGGGTCTGTGGGGAGCATTGGAAGGTTCGCTGCTTTTGTGGGAATGGATCCTCATCATTTTCTCCGCCCTGGTGGCTTGGATTTATAAGGACAGGCACCGTGAGCTGGTACCCTGGGTCCTGATGATATTCTCCATTGTGTCGGCCTTCTTTCTCGCCGTAATCGCCTTTGCCTCCAACCCATTTGAAAGCGTTTTTCCCATCCCCGCCGATGGTGGAGGGCTCAATCCGCTACTCGAAGACGCTAACATGCTGACTCACCCTCCGCTTCTCTACACCGGCTTTGTGGGTCTCACGGTCCCCTATGCCTTCGCCATGGCCGCGCTCATCCATGGAAAACTTGACGAGGCGTGGATCATAACTATCCGCCGGTGGACGATAATCGCCTGGTTCTTTTTGAGCATGGGAAATCTCGTAGGGGCATGGTGGTCTTATCACGTGCTGGGCTGGGGCGGTTACTGGGCCTGGGATCCCGTGGAAAATGCCGCCTTCATGCCATGGCTCCCGGCCACGGCCTTCCTCCACTCGATCCAGGTGCAAGAAAGGCGCCCAATGCTCAAGGTGTGGAATCTCTCTTTGATTATCATCGCCTTTAGCCTCACGATCTTCGGGACATTTCTCACCCGCTCAGGAATTCTTTCTTCTATCCATGCCTTTTCTTCAGGACCCGTGGGCTCACTTTTTCTCGCATTCCTTGCCTTTATCCTTTTAGTCTCTTTCGGTCT
>JACZQL010000440.1 GCA_022545745.1 Deltaproteobacteria bacterium
CCCCGTCCGCACATTGGGCGAGAATTGTCCGAGAACTGGTGCAGAAAATAGCAGACAGTAACCAATTGGGAGGGCTAGCTAGAAAGAATTTATTAGGGATTAGCTTAAATTTGTCTCACCTGTGTTTGATCCGGTTCATTTGGGGTCGATCTCCAGGTAAACCTCCTCGAAACCTGCTATAAGAATAGCAAGTATGGTCTTGAGACGATCACAGGATTACCGCGAAATTGCCGCCGAGCTGAAAAAACGAGTTGAGGGAGAGGTACGCTTTGACCGTTTTTCCCGCTTGTTGTATGCCACGGACGCCTCCATGTATGAGATCGAACCCATAGGCGTCGTGCTGCCACGAAACAAGGGCGACGTACAGGCTGTTATCGAGGTGGCAAACAAATTCAGCGTTCCCATCCTCCCACGAGGGGGTGGAACTTCGCTGGCCGGGCAAACGGTGGGCCATGCCATTGTCCTTGATTTCTCCAAGTACATGAACAAGATCCTGGAGGTGGACCGGGATGGCCTTTGCTGCCGAGTTCAGCCAGGTCTGGTGCAAGACGAATTGAATGCACACGTCAGGCCCATGGGCCTCCTCTTCGGACCCGACACCTCAACCTCCAACCGTGCCACCATCGGTGGGATGACCGGCAACAACTCCGCTGGCATGCACTCCATTGCCTACGGGAAGACCCTGGATCACGTATTGGAACTCACTGCCTACCTGGCTGATGGTAGTGAGGTGCTCATGAAGGATCTAACCCTTGAAGAACTGGAGCTCAAGCGCCAAGCCCAAACCTCGGAAGGACGTATCTACAGAGAATTAACAGACATAATAAGTGGTCATCGGGAGAATATTCTCGCCCGCTATCCTAAGATCTTGCGTCGGGTATCTGGTTACAACCTGGACGAATTCGTGAAACCTCAACCCTTTAACCTTTCACGCCTGGTGGTGGGCTCCGAGGGAACGCTGGCATGCGTCGTGGAAGCCAAGTTAAGGCTCGTCCGCAAACCCAAACATGTGGCTTTAGACGTGATTCATTTCCGAGAGGTCTGGGAAGCCCTGGAGTCCTCTCCCGCCATAGTCGAGACGGCTCCCTATGCCGTTGAGCTACTGGACAGGCAAATCCTCGATCTAGCCAGAAAAAATCCCGTTCAGTCCAAGCGTATGGGATTCATTCAAGGAGATCCCAATGCGATTCTGATTGTGGAATACGACGGGGCCACGGAGCGAGAAGTGCGGGGAAAAATCGAGAAACTGGAATCGCTCCGAAAGCAGCAGGGTATGGGTTACGATTCTATTCAAGCCTTCGCACCCGAGGAAGTTCAGAGGATCTGGGGCCTACGTAAAGACGGTCTGGGTCTTCTGCTGGGAATGAAGGGGGAGAAAAAGCCCATTGCCTTTGTGGAGGACACGGCCGTCGACCCTGCCAAGCTGCCGGAGTTCGTGAAGGGATTTCGAGACATTCTCAAAAGATACGATGTAAATGCTGGCTATTACGGTCACTGCTCGGTCGGGTGTCTCCACATCCGTCCCTTCATCAATCTCAAGGAACCAGGTGAGATTGATAAGATGACCAGGATCGCAAGTGAAATTTCGGATCTGGTTCTCGCATCCGGTGGAGCCCTTTCCGGTGAGCACGGCGACGGCCTGGCGCGTAGCCATTTCAACGAAAAACTCTTTGGTTCCGATCTCTATCAGGCATTCCGTAGGATCAAAGGGGCCTTTGATCCCGCGGGTATGATGAACCCGGGCAAGATCGTTGATGCCCCACCGATGACGGAATCCCTTCGGGTGGGCCCGTCAACTGAAATATGGGAACCAGAGACAACGCTCGACTTCAGCGAGCAGGGCGGCTTTGCAGCGGCGGTCGAGATGTGTAGTGGCATGGGTGTATGCCGGAAGAAGTTGGCCGGAACCATGTGCCCCTCCTACATGGCGACGTTAGACGAAGAGCACTCCACTAGGGGCCGAGCCAACGCACTCAGGGCCGTGCTTTCGGGAAAGGTACCAAAGGACGAATTTGCAGGAAAACGTCTCTACGAAATTCTCGACCTCTGTCTGGAGTGCAAGGCCTGCAAGGCAGAGTGTCCCTCAAACGTGGATATGGCCAAGCTCAAGTCTGAGGTCTTGTCCCACTATTACAAAGCCAATGGGCTCCCTTTGCGCAATCGGCTGTTCGGTAGGATCGAAACAATCAATCGCTGGGGAGCTCGTCTAGCCCCTCTCTCAAACCTGTTACTCAATTCCCGGCCCCACCGTTGGTTGCTGGATCGCTTGGTCGGTATTGACCGCCGACGTCCCTTGCCTCCGTTCGCAGAGAAAAGCCTGGCGGATTGGTTCCAAAGAAGGTCGCCCCTGGGGGACGGCTCAAAGGGGGAGGTGGTCCTTTTTCATGACACCTTTAATACCTTCAATACGCCTTGTGTGGCGATGGATGCAACGCGCATCTTGGAGCAGGGTGGATACCGGGTTGTTCTACCCCATAAGGACTGTTGCGGCCGGCCTCTGATATCCAAGGGCATGCTCCAAGAGGCGAAGGCCTACGCGGCAAGAAACGTGGAGCGGCTCGTAGCCTATGCTGAAAGGGGTATCCCTATCGTGGGATTGGAGCCTTCCTGCTTGCTCACCCTCCGGGATGAATATCCGGATCTACTGCGCAGTGAGGCTGCCAGGCAGGTGGCGAAACAGAGTTTCCTTTTAGAAGAGTTTCTCGTGCGCGAACGGGAGGCGGGACAACTCTCGTTTAACTTTCCAAAGAATGGCAGAAGGGCA
>JACZQL010000017.1 GCA_022545745.1 Deltaproteobacteria bacterium
TATGGACGAGCATCGGTACGACGACTGGTTGGCGCTGTGGACGGACGATGCCGTCTATTGGGTCCCGAGCAACAGTGACGACATAGATCCGATGCAAAGTGTATCCATCATTTACGATGACCGCAGGCGAATCGGCGATCGAATTGATCGGCTGAAAAGCGGTATGGCGTACGCGCAGAAGCCTCCTTCGCGCATGCGCCGGGTGGTGTCCAACCTAGAGATAGAAGAGGGTGGGAACGGGGAGGAAACGGTTTATTCGAACTTTGTCCTGACGGAAATGAGAAGGGGGGTGCGCAATATCTGGGGCGGACGCACCGTTCACAAGCTGCGCCTGGAAAACGGTGATCTCAAAATGGCTTTCAAGAAAGTGCTTCTTGTCGAAAACGACGCAGAGATCCCGTCGCTCGTTTTCCTGATTTAAGAGCGGTTCAACTGGCTATAAGAAATCAAAAATGATCTCTTTTTGCGTTGAAGAATTTAGGATGCCTAACTAAGGGAGCGAGATAGCGTCCTCCGTGAGCTCCCAGGTACTTGGGTGGAAAAGCTCTTCGGGGCGGAGCATGCGCTCGGCGACTCCCTGCTGGAAACAATAGTAAATGATCTTTTCCAGGATGTGGCGATTCTTATCCAGACCGTAAGCCCAGGGGTCTCCCTGGAAGAGCACCTCCTCTTCATCCCAGTAATGGTTCGGCCACACCAGGCTTGTGGTCCTATCCAATCTGTTTTCCCGACGGGCAAGCGTTTTTGAGCGGGAGAAGAGCTCAAAGAGTTTTCTAGGTAGATCAGGGATCTCTTCCACGAGCGATTTTCGGGCCACGAGTACGTGCATGATGGGGAAGATGCGGGTCTTCTTGAAATAAGACTGTTCTACGTCCTTGTAGTTCTCGAAGAGCCGCTTGATCCTTTTGTCGCCCCTGCGATAGGCATCCGGCATGAAAGGCACGCCCATGGCGTCGATTGTCCCTTTCAGCAGGGCACTCTCCATGACTTGCTTGACGTCCCGACCGTTGTTCTCGAGCCAATTAATGGTTGCGCCATTGCGGGGTTCGACATTGTCTTTCTCACCCCGGTCGTCCCAATGGTGCATGGAAACGGCGTACCACCGGGCCTGTCTCCCCGAAATGCCGTACTCTTCCTCAAGGATACCTCGAATCCAGATACCCGCGCTCTGGACCCAATCGGCAAAGCCGATCTTTTTACCGCTCAAAGAACCCGGTTCGCGGATATCGGAGGCAGGGTTGCAGAAGATAAAGGCATGACGGAACCTTTTGGCCGGGAAGACGGGTACGCCGATGAACTCACTCTTGTTTCTCGAGGTGTAGTAAATGTACTCGGTAATGGAGAACTCCGAGACATCGAACTCTCCCTGGAATACCCGGGCAAAGGCGTTGCGCGGTTCCGTCAGTTCGACGAGTCGCAGATCGACTCCTTCCAGTTTAATGAAACCTTTGTGGATGGCGGTGGTTCGATCGTAGTTGAGACAGGCCAGGGTCAGTTTGGGTTTTGACATGTTACCCTCCCGGTGCCTTTGCAGCCCCTACTTCGTACACGTGCCGTTTTCAAGGCGGCCTTGAAAAATCACTTAACTAACTTTCTCAACGAAAGCAACAATTCCTATGGCAGCCGACCAGGTTTCACTTTTCCCCTAAAGCCTATGAACTCCAGCCGAATCTAAGTTAATTTAGCCTGAAAGTTGGATTGTGGTCAGGTCTATCATCGTAGCATACAATAGCTATCAGCCGTCAGCTTTCAGCTATCAGCCTCGGAAAGGGATTAGAAAAAACAAAGCGCAAGGAGAACTAATTTCTGGCCGGAATGGCCAGATAATGATCTGCGTAAATCTGCGGTTAATTCTCCTCTTTTAAGTTACTATCTTCGATCCTCGATGCTCTATCCTCGACTCTCGTCTCTCCCCACTCAGCACTCAGTACTCGCTACTCAGTACTACTCAAAAGCGCTTTGTGCTCAGCCGTGGTGCTTGCCCACAGGCCTAACGGTGCTGGCTTGGGGACCCTTCTCCCCGGCTTCCTCGGCGAAGTGTACTTCCGTCCCGACCTCCATATGCTCGAAGTGACCATCTAATACGCTGTTCCTATGAAAATAAATTTCTCGCCCATCTTCGGTTTCGAGAAAGCCATAGCCCCCTTGGCTAAAGACCTTACTGACCCGAGCCATGGGGACCCCTTCATGTCCTTTTACCTCGCCACGCTGGCGTCGCGCATAATCCTGCAGCTGGCGACGAGCGGCGTCAAAGGCTTCTTGAATGGAGATATAAATATCTTCATGGGTGCTATGCTTGGTGGGCTCTCTATTAATCACCACCTCCCACCCGGGCACCTTGACATCCACGCGTACGTGATAGGCTATGCCCTTGTGGTGATGCCGATGGGGAACCTCCACAACTACCCGGCAGCTCGTAATCCTATCATAGAAGTGATCCAGCTTTGAAGCTTTATCACGGATCTCGTCCTCGATGACCTCGGTGGAATCCATGTTGCGAAACGTAATCTGCAGCGGTACCGTCATAGTCATTCCCTCCAGAAATTGGACCTAACGAACAACAATTTCTTTGTTAAGCACGAAAGGAAGCGCATCCAAAATCACCGAACGAAATATCGTTCTTTCAATTGAACAATGGTACTCCATTATCAACGATTTCCCAAGATTTAGAATTTTCAATTTAGATTTTGAATGAATTCAATGATTTAAGGTCCAATCATACTGGCATCCTTTGTGCGTTTATTAGACTTACAGGCGGTCATCATAAGGTCACTGAAAAAATCGACGTCCTTATAAGAGCCGTAGAATAGGAGGAGATTCGAATTTACACCAAGATCCTGGTGCCATTGGATGGTTCCCAACTGGCGGAACTAACCTTGCCCCATGTCGTAGAGCTGGCTAAAAACCTGCGGCTCTTTCCCTCGCTCATTCTTATTGGAGGATTGGTGGTTGGTTACGTTGCGGCTATCTGGATTTCCGATTTCGCGGTTCGGCGCCTAGCACCCATCTAGGGGCCTCGTTAGGGTCCCCATCCCCCCGCTGGGGGACCCGGAACTCCTCATAATAAAACAAAATGTTGTACGCTGCTTAAGCCGGTGGTATCATTGAGTAAAGAGGAGATTTCAACGAATCCGGTCAGTACCCAATCCCTTGTGACCCTTTAACACAAAACCTCAGGATTCGTGCCATTGGTAGGGAGCCCACTGCTTTGACTGTGCATCACTTTGACGCGATTATCTTCGATCTCGATGGCGTTGTTACCGACACCGCAAAAGTCCACGCCACCGCTTGGAAAGAGCTGTTTGATACTTACCTCAAGACCAGGGAACAAAGGGACAAAGAGGCTTTTACCCCCTTTGACACTGGATCTGATTATCTCACCTACATCGATGGAAAGCCCCGCTACGATGGGGTTCAAAGCTTTCTTGAATCGCGACAAATTCACATTCCCCGTGGCAAACCCTCGGATCAACCGGACGAAGAAACCGTCTGCGGACTCGGGAACCAAAAAAATCAGCGATTCGCTGAGATTTTAGCGAGGGACGGGGTTGAGGTTTTTCACTCCACGGTCGATCTCATTAAAGAGCTGAGGACTCAGGGGATCAAAGTAGCGATCGCATCTTCTAGCAAGAACTGTCAGGCCGTTCTCAAGATTGCTGGCCTCGAACATCTGTTCGACACCAGGGTCGATGGTAGCGTTTCAGAATCCCTCGGACTCAAAGGTAAACCGGACCCGGACATCTTTTTAAAGAGTGCCGAACTCCTCGGTGTGGCCCCAAGCCGAGCCGGAATCGTAGAGGACGCCATTGCCGGGGTGGAGGCAGGCAGAAGGGGAAAATTTGGTCTGGTCATTGGTGTGGATCGACAAGGGGATCCCAACAGCCTCACAGAAAATGGGGCGGATCGAGTGGTGGGAGATCTGGGCGAAATCAGCGTGAAGGAGATTGAAGAGTGGTTCCGGCAGCATGGGCCGGGACTACCGTCGGCCCTCAACCGATTGGATGAGATCAAGCAACGGATATCCAAGAAGCGGGCGGTGGTCTTCCTCGACTACGATGGGACCCTGACTCCCATCGTTGAAAAACCGGATTTGGCCATTATGTCCGAAGAGATGCGGGACGTCGTGCGTCAGTTAGCCGCTACTTTGACCGTGGGAATCGTTAGCGGTCGTGCGCGTCCGAAGGTTTATGATTTTGTTAAGCTGGACGAACTCATTTATGCAGGGAGCCATGGATTTGATATTGCGTGCCCCGGCAGATCCCAGATCCTGCACGAAGAGGGAAAACGCTTTTTACCTGCCATTGACAAAGCCTACAAGAAGATCACGAAGCTCGTGCAACCTATTGAAGGGTCCCTGGTGGAGCATACTGGCTTCTCCATATCCGTCCACTATCGGTTAGTAGCGGACGACAAAGTTCCTGTGATAGAACGCATGGTGGACCAACTCCTCAAAGAGAACCCCACCTTACGCAAGACTCACGGAAAGAAGGTCTTCGAGATTCGACCCAAGATCGATTGGGACAAGGGCAAGGCCGTTCTGTGGATCTTGAAAGCCCTGGACCTGGATACGCCTGACGTGATGCCATTCTATCTTGGCGACGACACCACCGACGAAGATGCCTTTCGGGCACTTGAGGGGAGAGGCATAGGCATACTGGTGACTGACGCACCCAGGCCCACGCGGGCGTCCTACACCCTTAAGGACACGGATGAAGTGAGGAAATTTTTGCTCTCATTAATCGGTCTGGTGGAATAGGGATACTGATGAGCGAGTGGATTCTCCAATACGATGGGTTCGACCCAGACCAGGAGCGCCTCCGGGAGGCCCTGTGTACTCTGGGCAATGGCTATTTCGCAACGCGCGGGGCCGCCGAGGAGGCCACAGCGAGCGCCATCCACTATCCTGCCACCTACCTTGCCGGTGGATTCAACCGCCTCACGACTGATATCGCGGGCCGTCCAATTGTCAACGAAGACCTCGTCAACTTTCCCAATTGGCTTCGCCTGACCTTCCAACCAGAAGGTGGCGAATGGTTTAACATCCTAGCCGTTGAAATCCTCTCCTACCGCCAGGAGCTTCATCTGAAAAACGGCCTCCTCATACGCAATTTTCGCTTCCGCGATAAACAGGGAAACGAGTTTACGATATCCAGCCGGCGTTTGGTCCATATGGGCAATCCCCACCTGGCGGCCATCGAGACCAGCATCACCTCAGAGAACTGGTCCGGCAAGATGAGGGTAAAATCGGAACTGGACGGTTCCGTAATCAATGCCGGCGTCGAACGCTATAAACAACTCAACTCGAAACACCTCGAGACCCTCTCCATGGGAAACGTGAACGATGATGCGGTCCATCTGCTGGTAAGAACCACCCAGTCACGCCTCGAAGTGGCTCAAGCCGCCAGGACTCAGCTCTTTTACCAAGGTCAGCGACTGACGGCGGAAACCCATGTCTACGAGGAAAAGGAAATCATCGGGCAAGATCTCGAGTTTGACTTGGAAAAGGGTCGAACAGTCAAAGTCGAAAAGATTGTTGCCCTCTATACGTGCAGAGACAGCGCCATTTCGGAATGCTCCCTGGCCGCCCGTGAAGCCATATCAAGGTGTGGACGGTTCCAGGATCTGCTCGAATCCCACACCCGAGCGTGGCATTCCCTCTGGCGCAGATACGACGTGGAATTACGCGCACGTGACCAATCCCAACTGGTCATCAGGCTGCATATCTTTCACCTCTTGCAGACCATATCCCCCCATACCATCGGCCTGGACGTGGGAGTGCCGGCCAGGGGGCTCCACGGTGAGGCCTACCGTGGGCATATATTCTGGGATGAGATGTTCATGTTCTTTTTTTATACCTTGAGGATCCCAGAGGTGACCCGCTCCCTGCTACTCTATCGTTACCGGCGCCTCGACGCGGCACGCATCACCGCTAAGGAGGCGGGCTATGAGGGGGCCATGTATCCATGGCAGAGCGGCAGCGATGGAACCGAAGAGACCCAGAAAGTTCACTTAAATCCAATCTCCGGGCGCTGGATCGACGACCACAGCCACCTGCAACGCCATGTCAACATAGCCATCGTTTATAACGTCTGGCAATACTTCCAGGCATCCTGGGACATGGAGTTTATGGTCTATTATGGCGCAGAGATGATCCTGGAGATCACCCGCTTTTGGGCAAGCATCTCCACCTACAACAAGAAGACCAAACGCTATGAGATCAAAGGCGTCATGGGCCCTGATGAATATCACGAAAAATACCCCAACACGGAAAAGGGCGGCCTGAACAACAACGCCTACACGAATGTCATGGCGGTTTGGGTGATCGAACGAGCCATCGAGGTTTTGGATCTCCTTGACGAGGAACGCCGGAGCGAGCTGTTTGAAAAGCTGGACTTGAAGAAAGAGGAGATTCAGCGGTGGAAGGAGATTACACGTAAGATGACCGTTATCTTTCATGACGACGGCATCATCAGTCAATTCGAAGGATACGATCAACTGGAGGAGTTCGACTGGGACCGCTACCGTAAGAAATATGGGAACATAGAACGTTTGGACCGGATCCTGGAGGCCGAAGGAGATACCCCGGACCGGTACAAGCTATCGAAACAGGCCGATGTCTTGATGCTGTTTTACCTGCTCCCCATCAAGGAAGTGCAGCGAATTTTTCAACAGCTGGGATATACCTTTGACGATACCACCTTTCGCAAGAACGTCGACTACTACATGGAACGAACCTCCCATGGTTCCACCCTCAGCCGGGTCGTCCATGCCTTCGTCCTGGCCCACATCGATCCGCGCAGGTTCTGGGCGTTTTTCACTGAGGCCTTAAAATCGGACATAGCCGATATCCAGGGCGGAACCACCAAGGAAGGAATCCATCTGGGCGCCATGGCGGGTATTGATGATCTCGTCCTAGGATGTTACGCGGGTATCGAAACTTGGGGTAAGCACATTTCTTTTGATCCGGTTCTTCCCGGAGGGATGCAAAAACTTCACTTGAGGCTCCGCTACCGGGGCCGGTGGTTCGAACTTGATATGATCAAAGGGCGTTTACGCCTGTCTGTGGGTAAAGACGGCACGGAGCCGGTTCCCGTTTCGGTCAAGGGAAAGACCTACCACATCCAACCCGGCCACTCTCAGAACTTCAAGCTGTAAGAAAACGAAACCCAGCTAAACCTTTTAAGCGGCTTCTGCCAGTGGCGAGACATCAAGGGTTAGCCCCTGTGGCCCGTAATCAACCACCACCCGGGAACGTTCGGCAACTTCATCAGCCAAGATCTTGCGCCCCAGGGCCGTCTCGATTTCTTTCTGAATCAGACGCTTTAGGGGCCGTGCACCGTAAGTTGGATCATAGCCGTTTTCGGCAAAGTGATCCTTGGCTTTCTCAGTAAGCTCCAGCGTGACGTAACGCTCCGTCAAGCGGGCACGTAACCGTCCGAGCTGGATTTCCACGATCTTTTTGAGATTGTCGCGAGTCAGACTGTGAAAGACCACCGTCTCATCCACCCGGTTTAAAAACTCCGGCCTGAACTCCTGTCGTAAGGCCTCCAGAACTTCACGCTTCATCCCCGCATAACTCTCGGGGTCGTCCCCGCCACGGTAGCTAAGAATATGATGGCTCCCTACATTGGAGGTCATGATGACCACCGTGTTTTTGAAATCCACCGTACGGCCATGGCCATCCGTCAACCGGCCGTCATCGAGGATCTGCAACAGCACGTTGAACACGTCCCCATGGGCCTTTTCGATTTCGTCGAACAGAAGCACCGAATAAGGACGCCGCCTGACCGCTTCGGTGAGCTGTCCCCCCTCGTCATAACCCACATAGCCCGGAGGGGCACCTATGAGCCGGGCCACTGTGTGTTTCTCCATGTACTCCGACATGTCCAGGCGAACCATGTTGTTCTCATCGTCAAACAGAGATTCGGCTAGCGCCCGAGCAAGCTCCGTCTTGCCCACCCCGGTGGGACCGAGAAAAATGAACGAACCTATGGGCCGATTCGGGTCCTTGAGACCCGACCGTGCGCGGATGACCGCGTCGGCAACTGCCTGCACAGCTTCTTCCTGACCAATCACCCGTCTGTGCAAATGATCATCCATGTGCAGGAGCTTTTCCTTCTCCCCTTCCATCAACCTGGTTACCGGGACTCCCGTCCAGCGGGAGACCACCTCGGCGATGTCTTCCTCATCCACCTTTTCCTTTAAAAGTCGTCCCCCTCCCTCCTTTTCAACCCGCTGATCTTCTTCACTCAGTTGTTTTTCCAGCTGAGCCAGATTCCCATATTTGAGCTCTGCCACACGATTGAGATCATACTCTCGTTCAGCCGCTTCTATGGCCCTGCGAGTTTCTTCGATCTTGCCCTTCAGATCACGCAAGCGCGAGACGCTGCCCTTTTCCACCTCCCAACGAGCCCTCAAGTGATTGGCCTGCTCCTTGAGATCGGCGAGCTCCTTCTCCAGCTTGGCCAATCGCTCCTGCGACGCGGTATCCGTTTCCTTCCGCAGCGCCTCTCTTTCGATCTCGAGTTGCATAACCTGACGGGAGACCTGATCCAGTTCCACCGGCATGGAGTCAATTTCCGTGCGCAGCTTGGCCGCCGCTTCGTCCACCAGATCAATGGCCTTGTCGGGCAGAAAACGACCGCTGATATAGCGGTTAGAGAGCACGGCAGCGTTCACCAAGGCGGCGTCCTTAATGCGGACCCCATGATGCAGCTCATAACGTTCTTTGAGTCCCCGCAGGATTGAGATGGTATCCTCTACGTTCGGCTGATCGACTACGACTGGCTGAAAGCGGCGCTCCAGGGCCCGATCCTTTTCTACATATTTACGGTACTCGTCCAATGTGGTTGCACCGATGCAGTGAAGCTCCCCTCGTGCAAGCATGGGTTTAAGGAAATTGCTTGCATCCATGGCCCCTTCCGCTGCGCCAGCACCCACCACCGTGTGCAGCTCGTCAATGAACAACACCACCTCGCCGGACGACTCCTGCACCTCTTTTAGGACCGCCTTGAGCCTCTCTTCAAATTCGCCACGGAATTTGGCTCCCGCAATGAGCGCCCCCATGTCCAAAACGACAATACGCTTGTTCTTGAGCCCCTCGGGGACATCACCACGTACGACTCGCTGCGCCAAGCCCTCGACGATGGCGGTCTTCCCCACCCCAGGGTCGCCGATCAGAACAGGATTGTTTTTAGTGCGACGAGACAGGACCTGAACCACCCTGCGGATCTCTTCATCCCGACCGATCACCGGGTCGAGCCGCCCGTATCGGGGCGATTCTTTCCGTGGCGACTCAGCCACCGATGGTGTTACCGTTTGCCTCGGCGACTCTGCTTGCCGCGGCGTAGCTTCTGAGTGAAGATGGGTCCCTCATTTTTCAGTCGGCCGATCCAGATGTTTCTGAATGCATGCCAGGAATTCGGCATCACTTTTTGTTTCCAGGAATTTCAGCTTTTCTTTGACCGGCGCCTGGCTGTAGAAGGCGACGAGATTGAGCATGTCCGGGATCGCCAGCTTATCCAGTTGGTCACAGATGGTGTCCGGTCCCCCCAGAGTTTCCGAGAAGAAACGGCGGGCAAGTGAGCGGAAGCCCTTTTCTATTTCCGGGTTGAAGACGGAG
>JACZQL010000441.1 GCA_022545745.1 Deltaproteobacteria bacterium
TCTTAATTCGTTCCTTTGCCTCGCAAAAATATAGAGCATTGGAGCAGTGGAGGGAATGGAAAGTAGAGAAGTAGATCGCAATCTCATATTTGTCCATTGTTCAGGAAGGAAAATGGAGAATAGATCAGTGGACCGCATTGGCCCCTCCATTGCTCCCCTTCTCCAATCCCCAATGCTCCAGGGCGCGGTGCGCCCTAATGTCCAATGCTCGATTGCTCCAGGGCGCGTGGCGCCCTTATGCGGTCCATTGCTCTATTGCACGATTGTTTCAGGGCGCGAGGCGCCCTGTGTTGCCGCGGCGGTGGTGCTGTGGCATAAATGATCTTATTCCAATTACATAGGAGTTTGATCATTGTCGGCCGTTAATCTTTACGACCTAACTCTTGAACAGTTGAGAGAGAGCTTGGTGGGCCTTGGCAAAGAAAGGTTTCGTGCCCAGCAGCTCTTTCAGTGGGTCTATCAAAAAGGGGTGGAAGACTTCGACCAGATGTCGAACCTGTCCATTACCTTTCGAACTGAGCTGAAAAATATCTTTTATTTTGCTCTCCCAAAGGTAGTAGAGAGAGTTGAAAGTAGGGATGGCACCATCAAGATTTTGTTGGATGTAGGCGATGGGCTGACAGTGGAAGCAGTGCTGATTCAAGCAGATGACCGGTTAACCCTTTGTCTGTCCACTGAGGTAGGTTGCAACTTGGCCTGCAAGTTTTGCTTTACCGGCAAGCAAATGCTCGCGAAGCGGTTGTCCACGAGCCAAATTGTCGGTCAGTTTCTACGGGCGAGGGACATTTTGCCTTCCGCTAAGCGTATTACCAACATTGTGTTCATGGGTATGGGCGAGCCGCTTGATAATCCCGAAGCTGTTTTCTCATCGATTAAAATTCTCACCGAACACGTTGGCATCAAGTTTTCTCGGAAAAAAATCACAGTATCGACTTCAGGTCTTGTGCCGCTGATTCCGCTGGTTACCGAATCAGGCACGCGCCTGGCGGTGAGTTTGAACGGCTCTAACGATGAGGTGCGCTCCGCCATCATGCCCATCAACAAGAAGTATCCGATCAAACAGTTGCTCGAGGCCTGCCAACGCCATGCCCGAGAGTCAGGTGATAGGATAACTTTTGAGTACGTGCTCCTCAAGGGACTGACCGATTCCCTAGAGCATGCACGCCAACTGTTTCGGCTGACCCGCTCTGTACCCAACAAGATCAATCTCATCCCGTTTAATGAGCATCCGGATGCGGATTTTGTCCGCCCTAGCCAACAAACCGTACATCAGTTCAAAAACGAGCTGATCCGTCTGGGGGCCCATGTACTGGTCAGAAAAACCATGGGGCGGGACATTTACGCTGCATGCGGTCAGCTGACCTCAAAATTCCCTGAACACCCGGGACGCATGCCTCGCGACCAGTTTGAAAAAGCGGGGTACACAACCGCTTGACATGAGCGGAAACAATAGGAACAGGTAACAGAAGCTCTACTGATCAAAGTTTCCCGATTTAACTGCCCATAGCCAGAGGTGGGCAATCTTTTCGTTGTGGAGTTCCGCATAGCCCACGTGGCCGTAGCGCGGGATGAAGACCAAATGGGTTGCTCGAGTGGCAGCAGCGTATTTGCGTGCCATGAACATTTCCCGTTTGTCCTCGATTCGATCCCCTTTGACCCAGTGTCCCTTGTCATTCTCACCAACGAGAAGCAGCACATTTATCGTCTTTAACCAACGTGGGTCTGGATCCTGAAGATGGTCAAAGTACTCTTCGCGAGGAAGTCCAGTCCTCTTTGGGTATTCTGCTAAAATGCCCACGGCCCCAGTGTGCTGGTTATCGCAGAGGCTAGTCTTCATCTGCGAGCGAATGTTACAGACTAATTCGATATATTCCTCTGCTCCTCCCCATGGGGTTAGGTCCTGGGGATCTTCATACTTCGCCTCGCGAAAGCTCTCGGGTGAGCGCCTTGAGATCTTTTCAATGGGTACTTCATTATACCGCTCGACGTTTGTTGTATCCTTCCACTCTTTGCGCCAACCGTCCGGCCCGCCGGTGCCAAAACCCACCAACCCAATCACCGTGGCCTTTTTTGAAAACCGCGTCAAATGAGCCGCCATAGGGCCTCCGGTAGAATGGCCAAAGGCGATGATACGACGATTCGGTAGATGATTGTCTGTTAATAATCCCATACCTTGCATGATGGTATTAAAGGTACACTTTAAATTTCGATCGAGTGTCTCCTCCAAGGACAGTTCTCGATCCAGCAAATAGATGGGCATGCGATCCTGTACCGGCGTCTTCCAGACTCCTCCAGGGGGATAGTGGCCGGGATAAGTAAGGCTCAATGTCTTAACTCCCTGCCCGGCAAGAACCCGAGCAAGTCCGGGTCGGCCATCGGGCGTTAGGTCCATGATCTTTTCGCTACCTGCCCCGCCGTGGAACATCACAAAGGCCTTTGTCGGATCAGTTTCCTTCTCAGGGGTGTAAAGGGACCCGTGCATATCCCATTCGTAGCCGTTTCTTGCGAACCGAACCGTGACATCTTCGACATGGGCGTAATGACCGTCCGCTTGAATCGTTGGGGTCACGCCGAAATCAATGCACTCAAGCCGTGAGAGATTGGTTAGGGAAAGCTCAGCCTCCTCAGTGGCAGTGCCGAGGCGGTCCGCGATCTGTGCAACTTTGAACGAAAAAAAAGTGTAACCGGCATCCCTGGCGATTCCGACAGTTTCCGCAGTTCCGAAACTGATGCCATACACGAGGTCCAGAGTGG
>JACZQL010000018.1 GCA_022545745.1 Deltaproteobacteria bacterium
CGCCAAAGTATCTGGATGTTAATCCTGGATCGGTACTAACAGTATCGGTTGCAATTATTCCTGACCCACCATTAAATTGTTGAGGTATGAGAATCACTTCTTCCAACTTGCCGTTTCCTTTCCATTGAAAGAATGGTTTTATCATTACGCGCTTATCCGTCCGGTTTAATGCGGGATTTCTTAATACTGATAATGAGCCATAAGCATCAATGATACCGGTAAGTCCCATCCCGATGGAACGACTGCTGTATTCCGGGATGCCAAAATATTGAAATTGTTGAGCACTTATAGATATAACTTGAGTAATGATCAAAAAACAGAAAATTCCAAATAATCTCGTTTTGGATTTCGGTTTTTGGATTTGAGTGTTTCGATTTGTTTCGGATTTAGAGCTTTGGAATTCGGATTTTAATCCGGGGGGCGTCTTGGCGCGAAAAACTTTGTTGAAGTCGTTCTGTTGAACATTATTATCGGTAAGAATCTAAAATCATAAATCAGAAGAGATGTCTTTCAACTTCACTGTATGCAAAAAGGACTCGGCGAGCGGTGCCAGGTTGGGTCGTCTCGAGACAGCCCATGGACTCATAGAGACCCCCGCCTTCATGCCCGTTGGGACGCAGGGGAGCGTTAAAGCTATTTCACCCAGGGATCTGATCGAGATGGGTTACCAGATGATTTTGTCCAATACCTATCACCTCTATCTTCGCCCAGGGGTGGAGGTGATTCGGGATTTAGGGGGACTCCATAAATTTATGGGGTGGGAGGGCTCCATACTGACGGATAGCGGTGGGTATCAGGTGTTGAGCATGGGGGCATTGAGGGAGATCAGTGAAGAGGGAGTGCGCTTCCAGTCTCATCTGGATGGCTCCACACATTTCCTTACCCCTGAGAAAGTCATTGAGATCCAGGAGGCATTGGGCAGTGATCTCGCAATGGTTCTAGATGAATGTATTCCTTACCCCGCAAGCTGGGACTATGCCCGAACCTCAACCCATCGAACGGTGAGGTGGGCGCATCGTTCCCTTGAATCCTGCCGCTCAGGAAAGCAAGCAGTGTTAGCCATCGTCCAAGGGGGAGTGTACAAAGATCTCCGCGAGCAATGCGTGAAAGATCTCGTTGGTTTTCCTTTTGACGGATTCGCCGTGGGTGGATTGGGTGTGGGTGAGGAGGAGAGCCAATTTTGCGAAATGGCCGAATTTGTGGCAAACATTCTACCTGAGGATCGACCCCGCTATCTTATGGGAGTCGGAAGACCGCAGGATCTGATCTTCGCCGCCCGTTGCGGTTATGACCTATTTGACTGTGTTATTCCAACGAGAAATGCTAGAAACGGAACTCTATTCACATCCAAGGGAAAGATCAGTATTAAACGCACGGAATTCTCTCGCGATCATCGCCCGGTGGACGAGTCCTGCGGTTGCTATTGTTGCCGGCATTTTTCTCGCGCTTACCTCCGCCACCTCTATATGGCCGGAGAAATCCTTGCGGCTTACCTCCATTCCCTGCATAATCTGACTTTTTACCATGGGCTCATGGAGAAAATACGCGAGGCCATTCGGGAGGGCAGAACTGAACTCTGGCCCTCGGATTCAGAATTTGTAACGCAGGACTCGGAGTCAGAATAGGAGCGATTATGTGGGACATAGCTTTTGCCCAGGCCACGGCGGCGTCTTCGGGACCGAGCACCCTTGTGAGTCTTTTTCCGTTGGTTCTTATTTTTGTCATTTTTTATTTTCTTTTGATTCGTCCCCAACAGAAAAAGTCCAAAGCGCAGCGTGATATGCTCGCTCAACTTAAAAGGAACGATGAAGTCCTGACCGCGGGGGGAATCTACGGTAAAGTGATTGCCCTAACGGAAAACGTGGTTACCGTGGAGGTGGCTCCGAACATACGGATTCGGGTCAACCGACCCCAAATCTCCCAGCTGATCAAGGGAGAAAAGGTTTCAGGGAAGGAGGTCAAGACACAGTAATATGCCGCAGGGTTTAATCATTCGACTAGGTGTCCTTTTCATCTCCATCTGTACCTCTTTGGTTTATCTAATGCCCTCCTTTGTGGAGCAGCTCCCACCCTGGTGGACTCGGCTCTTTCCATCCGAAGGCCTCCATTTGGGATTGGACCTCCAGGGCGGGACCCAACTTGTTTTGGATGTCAAGGTGGAGAAGGAATTGCAAAACAACATGGAGCGGTTGAGAGATGATCTGGTCAATCTGTTTAAAGAAAGAGTTATTCCCATAACCGATATCACTCTTGCCCCGGACAACAAGATTCTTGTTCGGGTCCCATCACAAAGCTTTCAAAAGGTGCGGGACCTCATCAGGAGCGAGGCCCCCAATCTCGTTTTTGTGAAGGCTCAATCCGGTGCCGAAGGAGCGGAAATACTACTGGGCCTTCAGGAAAGGGAGCTTCGCACCATCAGAGATGATGCCGTAGAACAGTCGCTGGAGACCATCCGTAATCGCATTGATCAGTTTGGCGTGAGTGAACCTACCATCCAGCGCCAAGGACAACGGGACATACTCGTTCAGCTGCCGGGGATTCAGGATCCGGAGAGGTCCATGGACCTGATTGGAATGACCGCGCTGCTCGAATTCAAGTTAGTGGATGATAGAAACGACCCACAGGAAGCCGTCACCAAGGGTCCCCCACCAGGGAGAGAGATCCTGTACAAGTCAACGTCAAGGGTTGTTGGGGGGCTGGGGGTGGAGCGCGTGCCTTATCTCCTGGAGGCCAAGACCTTGATGACAGGAGTGTATATCGCGGACGCCCGAGTACGACCGGGAAGTCAGCTAGAGGGCCCTTACGTGGAACTGACGCTAAATTCCACGGGCGCGAGGATCTTTGAAAGGATTACAGGAGAGAACGTCCGGCGCCAGTTAGCGATTATCCTCGACAACAGCGTCTATTCGGCGCCTGTGATTCAGGAAAGGATCTCGGGAGGAGTTGCCTCCATAACGGGAAGTTTTGATTTCAAGGAGGCCCACGATCTTGCCATTGTCCTCAGGGCGGGTGCCCTGCCGGCCCCGGTTGAAATCGTAGAGGAACGTACGGTGGGTCCCTCATTGGGCCGCGATTCCATACGCCAGGGGATTACCTCCTTTGTCGTTGGAGGGGTTCTGCTTGTTCTCTTTATGATCGCCTATTACAAGGGGGCGGGCCTCCTTGCCGATGTGGCACTGGTGGTGAACGTTCTGCTCATGATGGCCATCCTCGCTGGGTTTGAGGCCGTCTTGACGCTTCCCGGAATAGGCGGGATCATCCTTACCATGGGTATGGCAGTGGATGCGAACGTGCTCATCAATGAGCGCATCCGTGAAGAGGTGAGGACCGGAAAATCACCCAGGGCCGCTGTGGATTCCGGTTACGAGCGGGCCCTGCCGGCCATTCTTGACTCGAACATCACCACCTTCCTGGCGGGCGTCATTCTCTTCCAGTTCGGTACTGGCCCGGTCAAGGGTTTTGCCGTGACCCTTTGTGTTGGAATATTTACGACCGTTCTTACGGCGGTTTTCGGAACCAGGATTTATTACGATTGTCGGCTCGCGGCCAGAAAATTAACGCGCTTGAGTGTTTGAGCAAGGTTATGGAACTCATTAGATCAGGAACCCAAATCCCATTTCTCAGCTATCGTTATGTGGCCTTTATCGTGTCAGGACTTTTGATCCTGGGCGTGTTCGTTCTCCTCGCAGTCAAGGGTCCAAACCTAGGTGTCGACTTCACCGGGGGGACCATGGTCCACCTCAAGTTTAACCAGAACGTGACCATCAGTGAGCTCCGCCGAGCCCTTGAGGGTTTGGGCTTCGGGGATAGCGTGGTACAAGACTTTGGTAGTGCCGGGTCCGGTGAATTCCTCATCCGCTTGGGAAAAACTGGAACTCAGCTGGGTGAGGTTGGCGGAGAGATCCGCCGTGGTCTTGCTGAGCAGTTTGGCCCTGATCAGTTCGAGATCCGCAGGGTCGAATTTGTCGGACCCAAAGTGGGTAAAGACCTACGCCGGAGGGGAACCTGGTCGGTGATCATGGCCACCATTATGATGGGTGTTTATGTCTGGGGCCGTTTTGGATTTAGCTTTGGATCACGCTTTGGACTGGGCTTCGGTTTAGGGGCCATTGTCGCCTTGATCCATGATGTGGCGATCACCATTGGGGCCCTCATCCTGGCCAACTATGAGTTCGATCTCCCCATTGTGGCCGCCCTCCTCGCCATCGCCGGATATTCGGTCAATGATACGGTGGTGGTATCCGACCGAATACGGGAAAATATGCGCAAGGTCCGGAGAGAAGGACTGGAGACCATTATCAACATGAGCATCAATGAGACTCTCAGCCGCACCGTCATAACCACCGGGACTTCACTGTTGGTCCTTGGGGCCTTGCTGGTGCTGGGTGGAGGGGTCATTCGCCCCTTTGCCTTCGCCCTTATAATCGGCTTCATCTCGGGCGTCTATTCCACAATCTTCATTGCCACGCCGGTGATCCTTCTCAGCCAGAGGGGCAAGAGAAGGTGAACGAATGGAAAAACGCTGGATTCTGTTAGACGCTGATGAAGTGGTCGTCTCCAGTTTGTCGAAAGCCTTAAAAGTACCGCCCCTGTTGGCTCGCATTTTGGTCCATCGCGGTTTCAATGAAGCCAGCACCGCCAGGTCATTTCTATTCTCCAGTCTAAGCACCGATCTCCCGTCTCCCTTTTTGATGGCAGATATGGATCGAGCCGTGGAGCGCTTGGTCCGTGCCCTAGAGAGTAAAGAGCTCATCTGTATTTGGGGGGACTACGATGTGGATGGAACCACGGGGTCGTCGGCATTGGTTTCATTCTTAAGGGAAATCGGGGGTAGCCCAATGTACTATATTCCCCATCGAATCGATGAGGGCTACGGGATGAATTCTCAGGGGTTGGAGCGGCTACGGGACAAGGGGGTCAAATTGGTTGTTTCCGTGGACTGTGGCATTTCAAATTACCAGGAGGTGGAAGTTGCCCACAGTTTAGGAATGGACGTGGTGATTGTAGATCACCATGAACCTCCGCCGGCCCTGCCTCCAGCGGTAGCGGTTTTGAACCCCCATAGGGTTGACTGTCCTTTTCCTGACAAGGGCCTCTCGGGTGCTGGGCTGGCATTCTATTTAATCATAGGGCTCAGGGCGAAGCTACGTGAGATCGGGTGGTTTAGTGGTGAAGGAGCGCCTGATATTCGCCGCCATCTGGACGTGATAACCCTGGGGACCATTGCGGATATGGTCCCGTTGAGGGGGGTCAACCGTGCCCTGGTACGACGAGGACTGCAGGAGCTCGGGACCTCTACGCGTCCCGGTATCCTTGCGCTGAGACAGGTGGCCGGTATTCCAGCAGGCGCTGTGGGTGTCGGCCAGGTGGCCTTCCGGCTTGGTCCGAGAATTAACGCGGCGGGTCGAATGGATACCGCGCTTAAGGTGGTTGAGATGCTGACCACAGAGTCGGAGGAGGATGCGAATCGGATAGCACAGGAATTGGATGGAAACAATCGGCAGAGGCAGGAAATGGAAGCCCGTGTACAAGCCGAAGCCTTGGAGAAAATTGAGACGAATCCAAACCAAAGGGATCGGTGTTCTATCGTCTTGGGGGCGGAGGATTGGCATCCAGGTGTGCTGGGGATTGTCGCCTCTAGAATTGTCGAAAGGTTTCATCGACCCACCGTGGTGATCGGCCTTAGCGATGGAGAGGGAAAAGGATCGGCCCGTAGTATTCGCGGTTTTCACCTCGTTGAAGGACTGCGCCGCTGCGCCGATCTCTTAGAGAAGTTTGGTGGGCACGAATACGCCGCGGGACTAAGCATCAAGCAGGAGAAGCTGCCGCTCTTCACCCAGCGGTTTGAAGAAGTTGCGCAGTCATGCCTGACCTCGGAAGATCTGGTCCCTGTTCTTGAGGTGGACGCTAAGGTGGAATTCGCTGAGATCGGCCTGCCAGTGGCACGACAGCTCCAACTCCTTCAGCCTTTTGGGATTGGCAATCCTGAGCCCATCTTACTGACCCGTGGAGTCGAGGTCTCAGAGCGGAAAGATTTTAACGGTGGGGCACGATTCAGACTGCGCCAGGGAACTCGTTCTATGAATGCCGTGGTCTTTGGCCTTGACAACGACTTTCCCGGCCATAGGGGTGCTAAAATCGATGTGGTCTACCGCTTGGGCGAAAATGAGTGGAACGGAACCACTACGGCACAGCTCAGAATCGTTGACGCGCGTCTATCGGAAATAGTCCAGCAATAGCCTTTAGGAGGTGCGTACGATTTTTGCGCGAATGAGGCTCAGAGGGAAGAGTACCATCCCCTATTGCCGGAAGAGCAGGCGGAGGCAATCAGGAGTATCCCCAGAGGTTCGGAGATGATCGGGTTGTACAAAAAAATAGCAGGAGCGGGGCCGCTCCCCCCGCGATAAATAGACTGCCCCTGAGGGGCCAGTCGCTAGAATGGAGTCTGCTTTCCCATGTTGGAAGCTTTCCTTCAAGGGCCGCTGACGGTCATGCAGCCGGCGATCTTCGGCGCCATGCTTGTGGGAATCGGTATAGGCACCTTTGTCGCCGTCACCCCTCAAGGTTTGGGGCTGCCCCTCGCCTATTCGCTGCTAATTCCGGTTGTAGTCCAGTTCGATCCCTACGTTGCCATAGCCCTGTTGCTCGGGATGGACACGGTAACCAACACTGGAAATACCTTCCTCCCGGTTCTTTTCTCCATACCCGGCGGGGCAGGGGCCCAGGCCATTATCCTGGATGGATATCCCATGGGGCAGAGGGGGGAAGCCAAGCGTGCCCTGGGCGCCGGTTTCAGTGCCAGTATTCTGGGTGGTCTCTTTGGCATCGTGATAATGGGCATTACCATCCCACTGTTGAGGCCTCTAATCCTTTTGATCGGTGCACCGGAGCTCCTGATTCTCGTTCTCTGGGGGATCAGTACGGTTTCGCTATTGGCCGGACCACAACCCATCAAGGGATTGATCTCAGCCGCCTTCGGTCTAAGCGTTACCATGATCGGGATGGATTTAAACGTCGGTATCCCGAGATACATGCTGGGTCTGCCCTATCTCATTGATGGAATTCCCCTGACTATTATTGCCCTGGGTGTTTTCGCAGTGCCGGCTTGCCTGGATCTTGCGGTGCGCAGGATGGGGGTGGAGCAAATGGCCGCTCCCCTCGGGAGCGGCATGCTGCAGGGGATCAAGGACACCTTGCAGAATTGGTGGTTGGTCCTGCGTTGCAGTGTCCTTGGAGTGATCATCGGTGCCACCCCTGGTTTGGGCTCTCAGGTGGCAGATTGGCTCGCCTATGCCCATGCGGTGCAGACCTGCAAGGGGCCATCGAACTTCGGCAAAGGCGATGTGCGCGGGGTCATCGCCCCCGACACGACGAATAGCTCCAAGGATGGTGGTGAGTTAATTCCCACTCTTGCCTTTGGTGTACCCGGGAGCACCACCAATGCCCTTTTCATGCTCGCCCTCATTATCATGGGCATCACCCCGGGTCCTAGCCTGTTAGAAAACAGAATGGACCTGGTTTTCTTTATGGTTTGGGTGATGACCTTTTCTTCGGTGATCGGCGGTGTGATCTGTCTTGCCTTTATTCCCCAGCTGTCGAAGATAGCCTCGTTGCGATATTCGGTCCTGGTACCGATCATCCTGGGCGCTAGTTTCCTGGGTGCGTACATGGCAACTCGCGACATGATGGACCTGATACTCCTCTGCGCTTTTGGCGTGATTGGTGTCATCATGAAGCGCTATGGCTATCCGAGGCCGCCGTTGGTCCTGGGAGCAGTGCTGGGAAGGCTCATGGAGAAGTATTTGTTTATATCAGTGGCAGCCTACGGAACGAGCTTTTTAACGCGACCTGGGGTTATGATCCTATTTCCTCTCGTTGTATTGGGATTGATCTATTCTCTTCGAGCCCGTAGTTCGGGCGGAAAGACAGAAGAGTCATGAACTTCAGACCGCAAAATTTGGTGAGCCTGGGGTTCGTGATTTTTTTTGCCGGAGCGATTTACCTTTCACGAGGCTGGCTAATCCAGGCGAGTCTTTTTCCGTGGTCCATTGGTATCCCGGGGCTGATCTTGGCGCTGGTCCAATTCTGGCGGGATTCCACTGGTTGGTTGGAGAAGGATCCCAGCCGGGGACAGGGAACGCAGATGGATGAGATTTACGAACGTACGGTTCCTGCCAGGGTGGAGAGAGTTCGCACCCTTGCATTTTTCGGCTGGATGGCCGGCATTACCTTCGGCATCTGGTTTCTCGGTTTTGCCTATGCGGTATCTCTTTTTGTTTTTCTTTATACCAAGGTAGAAGCACGCGAGGGTTGGGTCTTCTCACTGGCAATGACTGCGGGCACGGTGGGATTGTTGTGGGGTCTTTTCGAGTATTATTTGGGGATGCAGTGGGCCCCAGGAGCGCTGGCGGATTGGTTGACGCCCCTCTAGTTGGTGACAAATAAGTTATTATTTGGAGATGATAAATCCCCCCATTTGTATTGTCTGTCTCATTTCGAATGTACTATAAAAGTTCCTAAGCCGATGTAAGATCCGGGGGTATCAAAGCACGTCATGCCTCAAAGCGAATTAACGGCTGGGGGCTCGGATGCGGCGGTTTCATCTGCCTTTGCAGGCGCGCCGACCGAGGAACCGAGCCAGGCAACAAAATCTTTTATACTTGGGCTCGTCTGTTCTTCGCATACGCTAAATCACATCCAGTCCGGCGTTACATCGGTGCTTTTCCCGGTCATGATGAAGGAGCTTGGCTTTGGTTATCTTCAGCTCGGTATCCTCTCCGCGGCGCACCACTTTGCTGCTCAAGGCCTTCAGGTGATTTACGGATTTCTCGCGGCGTTCATGAAGCGAGCCGTGATTCTCGGTATCGGGAACACGATTCTCGGCGTGTCGGTCTTTGTTCATGCCTTTCTAGGTAATTACGGTCAGCTTTTGGGGGCCCGTGTCTTTTCTAGTCTCGGTGCAAGCGCGCAAAATCCTATGGGCGCCAGCATTTTGTCCGGCTATTTTCCCAAAATCCGCGGCCGGGCTTTGATGCTTCATCATACCGCGGGTAATGTCGGTTCTTTCCTTGCACCCGCCATCGCCGCCTCGCTACTTCTCTTTATGGGATGGAGGCAGGTCTTCCTCATCCTTGGAGTTCCAAGCATCCTGATGGGTGTGTGTTACTTTCTCCTGCGCGATCGCGTGCCGAGTAGTGCGAGAATGGGCAAGAAAAAAGCCGCGCGAGCTGGATTAGATGCCTATCGGCAGTGCCTTAAAAATCGCAATATTGTTTTTACCTCTTTGACAATTTCAAAAGCGTTTGAAAAAATGGCTTCTAGATTTTGCCCATTACTGAAATTTTTGTTTATTTTCATACTGAATATAGTAACCAATTAGATATTAAAGGTTACTTACCATTGATTTAATATCTACTTTGATCAAAGTCGTATATGATTACTTGTGAAGTTTGTAACACTATTCGTGTAATTGATAATGATGACATAGATTATTGTCCTATATGTGGGAATGATGACCGTATCAAGAATCTGCCCACTAATTCTCCATAGTTGGCTTAATAAAAAAAGGAAAAATTGAGAGTAAAATCTCAATTCTCATTAAATGGATTTTCAATCCCT
>JACZQL010000442.1 GCA_022545745.1 Deltaproteobacteria bacterium
GGATTCCACCAGGTGTGAAGGCGTGAATGGCTTGAGAATATAATCGTTGCACCCACCCTTGAGACACGCTTCCTTGGTTTTAGTGTTGTTAACCGCAGTCACGGCTAGAATCGGAATGGAACGGGTCTTGGGATTCTTTCGGATCAAACGGGGGGCCTCAATTCCATCAATCTCGGGGATAAGGATGTCCATGAGGATCAGGTCCGGCAACCCTGCATTGGCGGATTCCACCGCTTCCTTTCCGTTCATCGCCTGAATCGTGTCATAAGGATTCTTTAGCAGGAGCTGCAAAAGATTGAGCAAATCCGGGTTGTCCTCAACGATTAGGATCTTCTTTTTCATAAAGTGACGATTTAAGCGCCGTAAGCTGTTGCGGTAAGTAGATTATCACCAGAGAAAAGGCCATAAGAACTCGTATGATTACTTGTTTTCGTCGACTTCATAAATCTTCTTCGGTTGAGACCCTGATCAAACGGCCCACAAAAGAGGACGGCCAGGGGAGTACGAGGGAAAGGATTTGCCCTGGGAGTCCTAACAGACACTGGTGAAATGAAAATGGCTAAAACCCGTCTGAGACAAGAAATCCTCGGAAGCAGAAACGCATGCACGTTTGGGTAGGATACTTCTACTTCATACAATAGAGTCGAGAGAAATCCCGACTCAATGACTGTCCCACCGTGAGACGGTCGGCAAAAAACAGGCCGTAAGCTTGCGTTTCAGCTTCCTTGGTTGATTTTCTGGATCTCCTTGAGCAGGTCCTCGTTGGGAAGAAGGCTACGGCCGCTGGACATGATCTTTTTAAAGCGGATGATTCCCTGCTTGTCGACTATAAAGTAGGAACGCCTGGCGCGGTGCCTCTTTTCATTGTAGACACCGTAGGCCTTGATCACTTTTTGATCCCGAGAGTCACTGAGGAGGGGATAATTCAAATTTAAGGATTCCGCAAAGGCCTTTTGCGAGAAACGCACATTGGCACTGATGCCCATGACCTCTGTATGCAGCGCCTGAAACTTGGGATAGTCGTCCCGACTGGACGACAGCTCTCTCACTCACCCCGGTGTGAAGTCAAGGACGTAAAATTGAATGAGAACGTTTTTCCCCCGCAGGCTACTGAGTTTGAGTTTCCCACCCATGGTGCTGCGGAGCTCGAAATCTGGGGCTTTTTCCCCCACCTCAACGGCACTCACTGACGGCGTTGTGGCAACCAAGATGAGAACGGGGAAAACGAGTGCCAGAAGTGCTCTTTTCACACCATGCATGAATGCCCTCCGTTTGAATTAAGCTGAGAAGCCCTGTTGCTGGCTAACAAATGGCTCATTCATTCAACCCCACCGCTATTTATCGTTTCACTTCGTTGGTAAATGATTTCAGCACCCTTAACCCTAAAGGGCTATCCCAATTATGGGGTCCCAGGCCTCCTGCTATCACATATCCTTTTGCGTCAATCAGGTAGACTCCCGGAGTGCCCCAGACTCCATAGGTCCTTGCCGTGGCGGCATTGCTGTCCAGGAGGACCGGCAAGGAATAGCCCCGTTCCTTGACTGCTTCCGTAACTGTAGAAGATGACTCGCGGACGTTGATGAGCAAGATTTGCAGTCCGTCCTGTTGAATCTCCTTGAATATTCGGTGTATCGAGAGCAACTCCCTCGTACAGTCGGGTCACCAGGTGGCCCAGAAATAGAGCATCAGGGGCTTGCCTTGATACATGGCAAGGCTCACCTCTCTACCCTCAAGGTTCTTGAGGGTAAACTCTGGCGCTTTGTCTGGAGGGGAGAAAGTGAGCAGTTTAAGCTTCTTTAGATCCTTTGGGTCTGGCGCTCCAGCGAAGGAGACAGCCTGACTGGTGAAGATTAAGGCAACAATAAATAGAATTCCAATGGCTTTCATTGCACTTCCAACGCCCTGATAGTCTGAACAATTAGATTGCATTTTGCCATGCCTCGTGTCCCTGTCAAACCCCCAAGGTATAACTTGATACGGTAGAAATTAGTTCCAAGGCCGTGCTATAAAAGCATCCTCCATTCAACCTAGAGGGAAAGCGGGTGTGATCATGAAGAAGGTTATAGTAATCGATGACTACCACCGCGCCTTTGGCCATTCGGATGCGATTAAACGGCTACGTCAGACGGCTGACGTGACTGTTTACGAGGATCCCTTTCCATCCCAGAATGCCCTGGTGGAGGCGCTCCATGGAGTCGAGATTATCATCGCCAACCGGGAGCGCACCAAGTTTACCTCGCAGTTGCTTGGCAAGCTCCCTGACCTCCGCCTCATCTCTAATACGGGCTCACACTTTTACCATGTTGACGTACCGGAAGCGACCCGTCTGGGAATTCTGCTCACAAATGCACCTGGGGGATCATCGCCCTCTGTGGCGGAGCTCACCATCGCTTTTATCCTCTCGCTCACGCGCCGCATCCCCCAGAACGACGCTGCCATGCGCCGGGGCGATTGGCCTATTGAGCTCTTCGGATCCGTCCAGCGAAAGACCCTCGGTATCCTCGGTATGGGCAAGATCGGTACTCGAGTGGCCAAGGCTGCTTGGGCGCTGGAGATGCGGGTGGTCGCGTGGGGGCCTACCCTCACTGAAGAGAGGGCCGCGCGCAGTGGCGTCCAACGCCTTGAGCTTGACGATGTCATGCGGGAATCGGATTTTGTCTCCATCCATCTTCCCCTCTCAGATCTGTCGCGGGGACTGGTAAGTCGCGAGCGTGTTGGTTTGATGAAGCCGACGG
>JACZQL010000019.1 GCA_022545745.1 Deltaproteobacteria bacterium
TTCATCCCTGTGAACAGGGTCAGAAAAACGGGTGCCCGCAGAGTCAGAATTGCCAAGAGGATTCTACTTTGCCAGTGAGACATCGGGCAAGGGCAAAGCTGGGTTACCTACCCAGGTGTGTCGGAAATACTATAGGTTTACCTTAAAGGCAGGTGCACAGATTGACTCTTGTCAGATCGGGTAGGTAGCCTTTTCCTATTGATGTTTAGGCCTGCCCTTGACCATTCAGATTGGCTTCAACAACTCAAGTAACGGTGACTTCCTCAGCCCGGACAGGCCCAATCTAGTTTCCGGAGCAGACAACAACCCAGTGCTGGGAGGCCCCGATCGGTACTACGACTCGAAATCATTCGTGGTCCAGAGGCCGGCACATTCGGAGATGTTGGCTGCAGTACACTCATCGGACCCGGTTTTGCCAACCTGGATTTCGCCGTGACCAAGGACACGGAGTTGACAGGTGGAGACCAGCCCGTAAATCTTCAGTTCCGCGCGGAGTACTTCAACATTTTTGATTGCTCCAAGTTCGGTTTTCCGGATCCGACCATTTTCGAAGCCCTACCGCAGGGTTCAACTGAACGCATCTGCAGGGGCGCAGCGGTGCGGATTACGACGAGGGTCAACACCTCGCGGCAGATCCAGTTCGGATTGACAGCATCCGTCCCTCTCGGGTATTTCTTAGGCCTTGAGTCTATTCGTTTAGGGGAGGTCCATCTTATGGCGGGACATGACTACACGGATGAGGATATCGGTAATATCATATCGCTGGAGCACGTCAACCTTCACATCCCCAGCCAGGAAATAGCTATCCTGTTTTATGTTGTGGGCCTCGGGTTTACGCGCGACCCTTACCTATCTGTGGGCACGGGAAACATGTGGATCAATGTCGGCGAACAACAGTTCCACCTGCCCACTCGGGGTGAACAGGTTATTGCGGGGACTATCGGGATCGTTGTGCCGGACCTCGAATTGTTACAGGGGCGCCTAAAAGCAGTCAGAGAACGACTCACAGGCACCCAATTCACCTGGTCCCTGGAGAATGACCACGTGAGGGTGACCTGTCCGTGGGGCAATCGATTCCTATGCCATGGCCCAGGCCCGAAATTTGGCGATACGGCCCTTGGTCTTCCATACGTAGAATTTCACACGAAACCTCGCACGGCTGCAGGAATCGGGCGTTTTTACGAAGAGGTGATGGGAGCACCGTCCGTCATTGAATCAGCAGGAGGTGTCCCTGTGGCTCGCATCGCCATTGGTCGCAACCAGTGGCTGCTCTTCCGGGAAACCGAGCAGGAAATTCCACCTTACGACGGCCACCACATTGCTGTGTACATCGCCAACTTCTCCAGCCCCTATGGGTTGCTGAAAAAACACAAGCTCATCATGGAAGACGTCAGCAATCATCAGTTCCGTTTCAAGGATGTGGTGGATCCGAAGAGCGGCAAAAAGGTGTTCACCCTTGAGCACGAAGTCCGTAGCCTGCGCCACCCGCTGTACCATCGACTCCTCGTCAATCGTGACCCAACGCAGATCCAGAGCAGCTATGCCCGTGGGAGTGATGCCCTAATTCCCGTGGTCAAAAACCAACTGCCATAACCTGTTTCAAAATTAGACGAAACTAACAAACAGGGAATTGGCAACCAGGAGGCCGCGGGGGGTGAGTCGGAGCCGTTGGTCTCTTACTTCCATCAGCCCCTGTTCGACCCAATTTGTGATTTGTGGATAGAACTCGTCGGGGTTCTTGCCAAAACGCCGGAAAAATACCTCGATGGATATGCCTCGGGTCATCCTCAGGCCGAGAAACATGAACTCGCCGGTGGCCTTGTTGAGGTCGGTGGCCTCGGTTTCAACCATTCCCTGTCCCTTCCCTGCAACCTGTTTCATGTACCGGCCGGGATCCTTCTCGTTCTGCCACCTGTGCCCCCAGATGTCCCCTTCCCTGCTTCGCTTGTAGCTGTGTGCCCCGGCCCCGATCCCTAGGTAGTCCCCGCCCTGCCAGTAGTTGACGTTATGCCGGGAATGAAGTCCATTTAGCGCATAGTTGGAGATCTCGTAGCGTTGGAGGTGGTGAGCTGCGAGGGTCTCCTCTATGAGCTCTGCCATTGAGATCTCATCTTCTTCGGGCAGAGAGCGAATCTTTCCAGTGCGGTATTGGCGCTCAAAGGGGGTCCCCTCCTCGAAGGTGAGGTTGTATATCGACATATGAGGAGGCTGAAAGCTCAATGCCTCCTTCAGGTCAGCCTTCAAGTGGGCCAGGGATTGACCGGGTATCGCGAAGATCAAATCCATATTGAAATTCTCAAACCCTGCCTCTCGGACAATCCGCAACGACTTGCGTGTCTCATCGGCGGTGTGGACACGACCAAGGAACTTGAGGAGATGGGGCTGAAAGGATTGTGCGCCGATGCTGATGCGATTCACGCCTGAGGCCCGATAGCCGGTAAAGTTTTTGCTGTCTACCGTACCGGGATTGGCCTCTAGGGTAATTTCGATATCTTTTTCAAATGGGAAATGGGACTCCGTCTTTTGGAGGAGCTTCGAGATACTCGCTGGAGCGAATGTGGATGGAGTTCCCCCACCAAAAAAAATGCTTTTTAGGGTCCTCCCCCGCCAGTCCTCTTTCTCTGCGTAAACTTCCAGTTCCTTCGTTAAAGTATCCGTGTAAGGGCCCTCTGGGATATTGGGAACCACATGGGAATTGAAATCGCAGTAGGGACACTTGCTGATACAATAGGGGATGTGGACGTAAAGAGAAAAGGGTTCTCGATCTTCTAACGGGGTATGCTTGTTGTCCACGACGGTTGGGTTTCTTCCCTGGGTTGGATCCCTGCGGTTCGATGTCCTACAGGAAATATTCTGTGGGGATCTCTATTCCTAGGTCCATTTCCTTCATGCTGGGGTGGCGACAGTAGAAAATCAGCTGGTACCCTAAGTGACTTTATTAGCGGCGTTTTGGCCGGCGATCCGGCCGCCGATGAAGGCCTCAGTGATGTTCCCCGCCTCAAGGTAGAGGTGGCCAAAAATGGAGCTGAGCTCTCCCGCAACGTAAAGGTGGGGTATGGGTTTCTTCAAGGGATCGAGGACCCGCTGATCGGCGTCATGGGCCAATCCGCCCTGGGTATTGGATACGATGGGCCAGGACTCCATGACGTAGTAGGGCGGGGTAGCAATGGGCATCATGGTTTTCGGCGGTCGCTTGAAGTCAGGATCCGACCCATTCTGGCAATTTTGGTTCCACCGCTCCACCGTGGATTCTAAGTCTTTCGTCGGCACTTTGATCTTGTCTGCGATTTCACGCAGGGTTGTGCCGCGCATGATCCACCCCTTTTCAATCTCTACGGAGTTATCCTCGCTCCACCGGTAGTGGTACCTTTCGTCGTTTACAATGAACATGGCCAATGGGCCGAGTTTTCTTGCCTCCTCGTCAAATATGAGATAGCACGGGACGCGGGGGTAGTCTTGGATATCCGGATCGTAGTACTCCAAAGGACGGGCGCCCGTGTCCTGGGGGGCTGGAGGGTACTCGTTCATGAAGCGGCGGCCGTAACGATCCACAGCGATCCATACCATCTTCCGGTCGTTTTTCCGTGGCCCGGCCCAGACATGCCTGATGGCAAAAGGAAACTCGGCATACTTGAAGCCGTAGCCGCCGTGGAAATGCCACATATGCCAGAGGGCAGCACCAATTTTTTGTGCCATTAAAATCCCGTCGCCGGTGTTGCCCAGATAGACCGGATAGACCGGTTGAAGCTCAAAATACTGGAGCTTCATTTCGCTATTGTTCTCAAAGCCACCACAGGCAAGAACAACCCCTCGTCGAGCTTTAATATTGATCTCCTCACCATCTTTTTGGGCTGACACACCCACAACTTCGCCGTCTGAATTCGTAATGAGGCTTTTGACAGGAGTAGAGAGCAAGACTTCGATCTTTCTAAGCTCCAAATTGTCTACGACGATTTTGAACAGGCGTGCCCCTCCCCTTAGCCCCTTGGCCCAAGGAAAGGCAGAGTAGGCAGGGAAGTCCTTGAGCTTGATTGAATCCATAGCATCGGTTCCAGGAAAGGGATAGGTGCCGGAACCGCGGATTTCGCTTTGATCAGGTTCCGTCCCGCTCACTTTGGCCATCTCTCTGACCCACCCTAGGATTTCTGTCATTCCCTTGGCGAGGGGCCAGAGGACTTCATCCGGTGTTGTGCCGTTGCAGGTGCGTTGGAGATAGCGAAAGGCACCTTCAGCGTCATAAGCTATGCCTATTCCCCCACCGGAGAGAATGGAGATTCCGCCCGGGTGTGGCATCTTTTCCAATAGGAGAACACTTGCACCGGCGTCATGTGCCGTGACGGCTGAGACCCCACCGGCGAGACCGTATCCGACCACCACGACATCAACCTCTCGCTGCCATATTTTAACTTGCTGCATGTTTTCTCGCTTATGGACTTGACCTTGGATATACCCGAAGTGCCATGGGTGTCAACAACGGCCGGGCACTCGGTTAAAAAATTGAGCTAAGGCTTCATTGCAACCTTAGTTATTGTCAGCCCTCAGACCCGCTATCCTCAAGGGGAAGCAGCCTTCCACCCTCCCCCTGGACCACACCCTACGACGAGACTGAATCGTGCCGGATGGCTTGGACCCGTTCTGCAGTGGTAGGATGTGAATAGTGATAGGCGGAGTACCAAGGGTGAGGAGTTAGATTTGACAGGTTTTGAACGGTGAGCTGAATCAGTGCCTCCTCCATGGCCTTTCCGTTATTTGACGTTTGTGCGGCAAAGCGGTCCGCTTCGTATTCATGCTTGCGGGAAATATAGTTGAGCAGGGGGCTCAGGTAAAAGGTAAAGGGACCCGCCATGAAAGCAAAAAGGACCAGGGCCCCGTGGGGTGAGGGTCTTGCCAAACCGAAGGCTCGGAACATTGGCTCGAAGTCAATGAGCCAGCTAAGGATGTACAGCCCTAGCAAAAGAAACACTCCCCTTAGGACGAGCATCCTGCGAATGTGTTTCATTTTGTAGTGGCCCATCTCGTGGGCCAGAACGGCCAGCAGCTGCTCACCGGTCAATTGTTTAAGGAGGGTATCGAAGAGGACAATCCTCTTTGCCCTCCCTATACCAGTAAAATAAGCATTGGAGTGGGCAGAGCGTTTGGAGCCGTCCATGGTGTAAATCCCACTAGTCTTTAAGCCCACCTGTTGGGCCAGGGCTGAAATCCGCTCCCGTAGATCACCCTTCTCCAGGGGTTGAAATTTATTAAAAAGCGGCGCGATGAGGGCAGGATAGATAAGGATCATTAAGACTTGGAAACCGAAGATAAAGAAAAAGGCCCAGACCCACCAATAACGACCTGATGCCTGCATCAGCCAGAGCACGCCGAAGAGAAACGGTATTCCACAGACAATGCACAAGATCAAGCCCTTCCGCTTATCGATCAAATAGAGTTTAAAATTTGTCTTGTTGAAACCAAAGCGCTCTTCCAACACAAAAGTCGAATACAATTCCGTGGGCAGTCCTAGGACGGATACGATGAGGGTGGTGCCAAAGCAGAAAAAAATACCCACCGCTAGGGTGCTGGACGGCAATAGACTCCCCAGGCCCTGGGAGAGACGGTCAAGAAAGGGTAGCACACCGCCAAAAAGCACCAAGAGCGTGATGATGGCGCCGTAGATTTCAGCCCACCGCTGGAAACGGTCCTTTGCCAATGTGTAGGCAATTGATTTTTCATAGTCCCCTGCGGCTATCTGGTTATGGAAAATATCGGGGATCACCTTTGCGGACCCATTGCGGCGGACATATGCTAAATTCACCTCATTCAGCGAAAGCTCCACAAGAAGCTCAAGGAAGAAAAAAGTCAGGAATAAGCCAACCACCAAATGTTCCATCAAAACCACCCCCGCGCCCTATCAAACAGGGTTTTGGATCATAGTGCGGTGTGACCTTCACTGTAGTATGAGTCTCCATACGACGCAATCACGCTGCTACGAGGGTTCTCTTGTGCCTCAGGGGATAAAGGAGGAAAATGGATGCAATAATGGTGTTTCCACCATCTTACTCAGAGCGGTCGGACCATCGGGGGTTAATTCATGCTGTCCAATAAGGTAAGGGAGATCATGACCAGGGACATCGTCACCGCTGGGATCACGGACCGAATTTCGGATGTTATGAAGGTGATGGCAACCAAAAACGTCGGGCGTGTTGTCATTATGGACAACCGCGTACCCGTGGGGATATTCACCGAGCAGGATGTCCTGCGGCGTGTCATGAATAAGAAATTGGACCCTAAGAAAGCGACCATCAAGAGGGTCATGACAACCCCGATTCGTTCAGTGCGAGAAGAGGCGCGTATCGTCGATGTTTTGGGCAAGATGTACCGGGGTAAGTTCCGGCATATGGTCGTGTGTGGGGAGAAAAGAGTGATGGTTGGACTGGTCTCCATGCGCCGCATCCTCAAGCTTGCGGTGGAATTGGGACATGATCCCACAGGGACTCAGACCATTGGTAGCATGATGTCCACGAAACTTGTCACGGTGGATGTCTCTCAATCGATCTACGACACGATTGAAGTGATGGTCAAAAAGGACACCCATTGTGTCATTGTTTTGAGCCGTGGAGAACTCAAAGGGATCTTTACCGAACGGGATGTCTTGAGGCGAGTGGCCATAAAGAATATCGACACGAGGAAGACTCCGATAAAAAAGGTGATGACCACTGATCCCATTCCCATGGCCCATTCCGCTCCGATCGAGGAGGTCCTGGCTCAAATGTATCATAATGATTTCAGGAACATACCTGTCCTGGGGGATCATGGGGAGCTTGCCGGCATTGTCTCCATGGGTGACGTCCTGAAGTACGCCAAGGCATTGGATGTGGACGAAAGTGTACGGAAGGCCCGGAAGGAGATTGAAGAACACTGGGATTCGGTTGATCACTACACCCCGGGATAAATAAGGTTTTTCCCTAAGTTTGCTTGACAATCCGGGCCATTCGAGGACATAGGTGGTGGGTTTCGACGGGAGAACGGGTGGTTACAGAACCAATCTTGTTTTTTCTAGGCAGTATGGTAGTTTTAAAAATTGCCTGGGACAGGATGTTTCATCTTCGGGAGCTTTTCTAGATGCCATCAATTAATGATCTGAGTATTTCCGTAGCCACGGAAAATGGCTCGGGCAGCGCCTCCTCAAATACCGTTCTTTTCAAGTCCATCTTCAAGATGGGCATCCCCTGCTCTTCAAAAAATATGTTTCCTTCCAATATACAGGGTCTGCCAACCTGGTATCAGATCCGGGCTTGTGCGGACGGCTACTTCGGCCGCAAGGATGTCATCGATGTCATGGTGATGTTCAATGACGCCACCTCGGCCCAGGATATCCACCGGGTTAGAGAGGGCGGCCTCATTCTCTTCGATGACACGAAGCCTCTTCCTTCCCACCTAAAACGCGAAGGGGTTCAATACGTAGGTGTCCCGGCCAACAAGCTGGTGCAGGAACATGTGGAGGCCTCCCCCTTGAGGGTCAAGCAGCGAAATATGGTCTACGTGGGGGCCCTCGCGAAGCTGTTCGGAATCGATATGGAAGTCATCAAGGAGGTCCTCCGGGATACCTTCGGAAACAAGCCTGCCGTCATCGAGTCGAACCTCCTCTGTATCGAGCTCGGGTACCGACATGTGGAAGAAAACGGGTCAACTCAAGACATCGGCCGGTTAGAGGTCATGCCCGGTGGCAATGAGGGGAAGATTATCACGGAGGGAAATACCGCCTGCGCATTGGGGGCGATCTATGGTGGAGTTGCGTTGGTCTCCTGGTATCCCATCACCCCGTCCAGTTCCCTCGCCGAGGCGCTGGAACACTATATGCCACGGCTCCGCAAAAGACCTGACGGCAAGGCAAACTATGCTATCGTTCAAGCAGAGGATGAGATTGCCGCTGTGGGCATGGTGGTTGGGGCCGGTTGGGGCGGGGTGCGGGCCATGACATCAACCTCCGGCCCGGGACTCTCCCTCATGAACGAGACCGTGGGGTTGGCCTATTTTGCTGAAATTCCAAGCGTTTTTTTCATCATTCAACGAGGGGGCCCCTCGACCGGGTTACCCACACGAACCCAGCAGGCCGACATCCAATCCATGTATAACTGTTCCCACGGAGACACCCGCCATATCATTTTAATACCCCATGATATGAACTCTTGCTTTGACCTGGCCCGCCGGAGTTTCGATTTCGCTGAGCGGTTTCAGACGCCGGTCTTTGTCATGATGGATCTGGATCTGGGGATGAACTCGTGGTCCTCCGATCCCCTCAAACTGGAAAAAGAACCCTTCGATCGGGGTAAGCTCTTGAGCGCCGATGATCTGCAAAAACTCGAGGGAAAATTCCGCCGCTATTTTGACCTGGACGGAGATGGTATTCCCCAAAGGACGGTGCCGGGAAACACCTATCCCAAGGCTGCCTATTTTACCCGTGGCTCGGGCCACGACTCCGACGCGCGCTACAGCGAAGACGAAAAGGACTATAAGGAGACCCTCGACCGCCTGAGTAGAAAGTTTGAGACGGCGCGCAAGGCGGTTCCTAAGCCCATCGTGGAGGTGTCTCCCAATATCAAGTCCGGCTTCATCTGCTTTGGTTCCAGTTACGAATCCACTCGGGAGGCTCGGGATCGGCTCAGGTCTGAGGGCCTGGAATCCAATCACCTGTTGCTCAGGGCTCTACCTTTATCAGATGAGGTAAAAAAGTTTGTTGCCGCTCATGAGGTCATCTATCTTGTGGAACAGAATCGCGATGGCCAGATGGCGGCGATCCTCAAAGCCGAATGGCCCGAACAGGGCTCCAAGGTTGTGAGCGTTCTCATTTACGACGGTCTCCCGGTAACCGCAGGCGAAATCGTCCGGCAGGTTCGGGAGTTTCTATCAACTTCGGGAAAAGAGGTAAAACAATGGCCGCCCAAAAGACCAATCGCGTCAATCTAACGGAAAAGGATTATCGTGGCGCCGAATCGACCATGTGTAAAGGGTGCGGCCACGATGCCATTTCAGCCTCTATCATTCGGGCCTTCTTCGATAGCGCTATCGACCCCCGCAAGGTCATCAAACTGAGCGGCATCGGTTGCTCCTCCAAGACGCCAGCTTACTTTCTCAGTCAATCCTTTGGATTCAATGCCGTTCACGGGCGAATGTCTGCGGTGGCCACGGGTGCCAATCTTGCCAACCATTCACTCATTTCCATTGGCGTGTCAGGTGATGGGGACACCTCGGCCATCGGTCTGGGAAACTTTTGTCATATGATGCGCCGCAACCTGAACATTACCTACATCATCGAAAACAACGGTGTCTATGGGTTGACCAAAGGGCAGTTTTCGGCCACTGCGGATCGCGGCACCCGTATGAAGGGGGGCAAAATCAATCAAATGCCCGCCATCGATTTGGCCGAGCTGGCCGTTAATTTTGGAGCTACCTATTTGGCGCGGATCTTCTCGGGGGTTCGGAAACAACTTGCTCCCCTTATTCAAGCGGCCTT
>JACZQL010000020.1 GCA_022545745.1 Deltaproteobacteria bacterium
AACCCCGTCACACAAGCTTACGCCCGTGGCTTTCCCCTGTGGAGTAACCTTTCGGTCGAGACCACTCATCTCAGTCGTGGATAATACTCCACAGGGCAATGCCACGAACCTTCGCCCGCGGTACGGAGTCTATCCAGGGGTGTGCCTCCCGGCTATTCGCTATCCTTAACCTGCACCTGCCGTAAAAGCTCCTCGATTCGTTGGGCGTTTGCCGGGGTATCATCATAAATGAACTCTAGGGTCGGTACAAATCGCAACTTGAGTCCTCGGGCGATCTTGGAGCGAATAAAACCCGTCGCACTTTTTAATCCGGAAAGGACCTCTTCCTTCCCTTGCTGATCCACAAGAACACTAAAATAGATACGCGCGTGTTTGAGGTCACTACTCACGTTTACCCCTGTGAGTGTCACCACCCCGACACGCGGATCATTGATCTCTCGGCTGAGCAATTGGGAAACAAACTCTAGGATCAGGTTCCCAACCCGTTCCGAGCGTTTGGTCTGCATGGTTCTGGTCAGTTTTTTGGAAAAGTAAGATAGTAATTTAGCAGTGGAAAAACTCGACTTGTGTTTCCCCCACCTGGGCAAGCTTTAGACGGTCCACAAATTCAATCACCTTCTGCAATGTCGCATCAACAATCGGTTGGCTGCTGCCCACCACCCCGAAGCCTAAGACCGCCCTCTGCCATCGATCCTGATCGCCACACTCTGTCACGGAAATATTGAATTGGTGTGCAACCCGCGCCTGGACGCTCCGCAGCACTCCCCTTTTCCCCTTCAAGGAATGGTTTTCTGGAAGGATCAGGACCAGCTTCAGAACCCCCACGACCATGTGAATACGGGCTGGCTTTAGGTAACTTTACGTTAGCGATCCGTTGCGGCTGAACTCTGGGAGGCCTCACGTCCCGAGCTGGGACTCAATTGTCTCGCTACCGCCACCCGCTCGTAGGCCTCAATCAAATCCCCTACCTTCACATCCTGGTAACCCTGGATGGCCATACCACATTCGTAGCCCACGGCCACCTCCCGCACATCGTCCTTAAAGCGCCTGAGGCTGGCTAGCTCCCCTTGGTGGACAACCACTTGATCCCTTAGCAGCCGGATAAGGCTGCCGCGCTGAAATTTTCCTTCACTGACATAGCACCCCGCCACCGTACCTACCCCACGGGCGTGGAAAGTCTCTCGGACCTGTGCGCGTCCCTGCAGCACTTCCCTGTAGGTAGGTTCCAACATTCCTTCCAAGGCCGCCTTGATGTCTGCGAGGACTTCATAGATCACCGTGTAGAGGCGAACATCCACCCCTTCTTGGGCCGCCATGCTTCCCGCCTTTGCCTCTGGACGCACATTGAAGCCAATGACTATGGCATTTGAGGCAGTGGCCAACAAAACATCGCTCTCCGTGATCCCACCTACGGAGCTATGGATAACTCTGGGCTTCACTTCGTCGGTGCCAAGGCGGTTCAAGGATTCGGCCAATGCCTCCACTGAGCCGTGGACGTCGGCCTTTAGCACCACTTGCAATTCTTTAACATCGCCAGCTTTGATCTGGTCATAAAATTCTTCGAGGGAGACCCTACTGGATTTAGCCAAATCTGTTTCTCTCTGCCGGTCGTGCTGATGCGCTGCGATCTGCCTTGCCTTATTCTCGTCCGAAAGTGCGGAAAAGGTCTCCCCTGCTCGTGGAACCCCCTGTAATCCCAGGATCTCCACAGGAAACGATGGGGTTGCTTCATTTGTCTTCCGTCCGCAGTCGTCGATCATGGCCCGAACCTTCCCATAGAAGACCCCGCACACCACCGAATCTCCCACCCTTAGAGTCCCCTCCTGCACCAGAATCGTGGCAACGGGCCCTTTTCCCCTGTCTAACCTAGCTTCGACAACGGCCCCGCGAGCCAACTTATCTGGGTTTGCCTTGAGTTCCAGGATATCCGCCTGGAGCAGCAGCATCGCCATCAGGTCAGGGATACCTTGCTTCGTCTGGGCCGAGACAGGGACCATAATGGTATCCCCCCCCCAGTCCTCTGGAACCAACCCGTGTTCGGATAGCCCCCTCTTGACTCGATCCACATTGGCATCCGGCTTATCGACTTTATTGATCGCCACCACAATGGTATTCCCTGCAGCGCGAGCATGGTTTATGGCCTCGACGGTCTGCGGCATGACCCCATCGTCGGCGGCGACAACCAACACAACGATATCGGTAACCTTGGCCCCTCTCGCCCGCATGGCGGTGAATGCCTCATGCCCTGGTGTATCCAAAAACGTCACGCTTCTCCCATCCACATCGGTGCGATAGGCCCCTATATGCTGGGTGATTCCCCCGGCTTCTTGACTCGTAACGTTAGCGTTCCGAATGGCATCGAGCAGGGAAGTTTTTCCATGATCCACATGTCCCATCATGGTCACCACGGGTGGTCTGGGCCGCAGAGCAGCCTCGGGCTCCTTCACCTCATGGTCCACCTCCATGGCCGACTCGACGTCTAAGGCCACGTTCTCCACTTGGTAGTCGAATTCGGACGCCACGAGGCCCGCGGTCTCCGAATCGATCACCTGATTGATGGTCGCCATCATCCCCAGATCCATGAGCTTCTTAATCACATCACCTGCCTTCACACCCATGTTCCTTGACAGGTCACCCAAACTGATTGCTTCGGATATTTTGACAACTCGCTTACTGGCCTTTGGGACCGTGATCTCGGTCTTCTTCAGGTCCTTTCCAGGCAGGGCCCTCTTTTTCTTCGGCAAATATCCTGGCCGAAACCCCCGCCCTCTGGCCTCAAGACCCTCTACCCTTTGGATCACGCGTCTCTTACTTTTGACACCCTTGGGCTGGCTACCCACTTCCTCAGCCACCCCATCCGTGGGTTCTGCTGACTTTCGAACTTCTCTCCGCTCTTTTTGGGGTTCCACCACGGCGGGGGTGGAATCAGGTTCTTTAATGGGTTCGCGCCGAGCAACATCCTTGGATTCGACTTGGTTGACTTGTTTTAAATCGATTCGTCCCAGGACCCTGGGCCCCTTTGCTTGCCCCGTTGCCTCTGCTCCCGCTTCCTGAGCGGTCGCAGCAGGAGAAGCGGTCTCGGTTGGTGGGGCCTGTACAACAGGCGCCCCTTCCTCAGCTGCCGCAGTAGATTCCGCCCCGACTGAAGGAGGAGTGTCGGGCGGCACCTCTACGATCGGGCTTGAAGGTGACTCCTCTATGGGAGGCGGGGTTTGTTGCACGATTTCTGTTCGACTTGTGCGTCGGCGAATCACGTTGGCATGAACCCTGCGCTCCACTACCTTTTCTCGGGCTTGGATATCCCCCAAGACCTCATCCTGCCCAGTCACCATCCGATCCGACGTTACCTTTTCTTGTCCTAGCTGGACTTGACGCTTTTCAGCCGCCGCGAAAGCTGATCGGATGCTGGCGACCTCTTCTGTCTCAAGGGAACTCTGCGCCCTTTTCCCTCGCACCCCCAGCTTTTCCAAACGCGCAATGAGGTCCTTCGGTTCGATCCCCAATTCTTTGGCCAGTTGATGAACCCTTACCTTACCCATCTCCATTCTCCCGACATCGATCGCGTAACCCTTGAATCAGTTTTCCTCTAGCCTCTCGCCCAATCTCCAGGTGAAAGGCACGGTAGAGTTTCTTCTTGCCCAAGAAGGTTTCCCAACAGGTTTCCTTCTCGTGAAGATAACCTCCGCGTCCAGTTCCCATCTGATCGACCATCAATTCTCCACTGGGTGTGGCCACGAGACGCAGCAAATTTCCTTTGTCGTCCCTGACACCACAACCGAGGCAGGTGCGTTCTGGGCGATAATTTCGCTTCAAGCGTTCCCGCTTACTCTGCCTTTGGTTCTTCCTTTCCTTTATTCTCTTCACCTTCCGCTGCCTCCTCGGTCACACCCACCTCGGTGTCGCCTGCCTCGGCAGCAGGTACAGGAGACGCCTGCTCCTCAGGCGACCCCTCTTCCAATTGTTCTTCTGCCTTCAATTGTTCTTCCGCCTTCAATTGTTCTTCCGCCTTCAATTGTTCTTCTGCCTTCAATTGTTCTTCTGCCTTTTTCTGCTCCTCCAATTGCTTCTGTTCTTCCACGTGGGCTCTGCTTGCCTGATGAATCGCTTCTGCCTTTTCCGCCACTATGCCGTCCACTTCCTGAATCGCCTCAAGCTCCGCCTCGGCCAGTTCCTCGGCCGACTTATACCCGGCCTGATAGAGAAGCTCCGCAACCATGTCATTCACTCCCGGAATGGCGCCGAGGGAGATCCGGGCTCGACGGCTTTCCTCCTCTGCTTCGGCCTCACTACGAACGTCGATTCTCCACCCGGTCAATCGGCCGGCGAGCCGCACATTCTGCCCCTTTCTTCCAATGGCCAAGGAAAGCTGTTCGTCGGGGACGACAACCTCCATACTGTGCTCGTCCTCCGTCATGATGATCTTGGTCACCTTGGCGGGGGCCAATGCACGACAGGCATACTCTGCCTGGTCAGCGATCCAATGGACAATGTCGATTTTTTCTCCGCGCAGTTCCTGAACCACCGCCTGGACCCTCATACCCCTCATCCCCACACAGGCCCCCACCGGATCCACATCGGGATCTCTAGAGGCCACCGCAACTTTTGCCCGGCCTCCCGGCTCCCTGGCGACTCCTTTTATCTCGACGATCCCTTCGTAGATCTCTGGAACTTCCTGCAAAAAGAGTTTCTGCAACATCCCAGGGTGGGTACGCGATAGAATGATTTGCGGACCTCGGGTAGTCATCTCCACACTGACGATATAGACGCGAATTCGATCGTTCTGCCGGTAGCGTTCCCGGGGGACCTGCTCCTTTTCGGGGAGAATGGCGTTCGTCCTCCCCAGGTTTACGATGATGCTCCTCTTTTCGAAACGCTGGACGATCCCGTGGATCAACTCCCCCTCACGCTTCTTGAATTCGTTATAGATAATTTCGCGCTCGGCGTCCCTCACTCGCTGGACAATGTTTTGCTTGGCTGCCTGGGCCGCGATTCGACCAAAGGAACTGGCATCCAACTTGGTCAAGAGTTCATCGCCCAGCTCCGCCTCAGGATCGAGGGTGTCCCGTGCCTCTTGAAGGGTAATCTCGGTATCCGGATCACTTATCTCCCCTACGATCCGCCTGGTTTCAAAAAGCTCAACCTCCCCAAGCTCGGGGTTAAACTGCGCCTCAATCTTCCGTTCGTGACCATAGGTCTTTTTAGCGGCCGAGATCATGGCGTTTTCCAGGGCACCAATGAGGATAGACTTATCAATGCCCTTTTCCTTACTGACCTGGTCAATGACTCTATTTAAATCCTGCTGCATCTCTTCTCCCAAATTCAGTCGTCAGTGACGACGACTGTATATGGATTTCCTATATGGAGAAATTTTACTGGCGGTATTTGTTCTTACCCTCTCGAACCCAATCGTGCTCGTAGTTCGCTTTCTCAATCATCCCGTGGGGTATGTAAACCTCCACTTTTTCCTGGGAAACCACGATTCCATCTTGGGTGGTCTCTTTGAGAAGACCCAAAAACGATCTCCGGCCTTCGATCCTCTCCCGGGTCCGAACTCGAATCTTCTTCCCAAGGAACCGGGTAAAATGCTCTGGTCTCTTGAGTAAGCGGTTGACGCCTGGAGAGGAAACCTCCAAGGTATAAGACCTCTGAAGGACATCGTGGACATCCAAAAGATCGCCCAATTGGCGGCTTACACGGGTTAAGTCGTCGAGATTGGGTCCGCCCTCCTTATCCAGGTACAACCTTAAAACCCAACCTCCCCTCCCCTCACGGCGAAACTCTATGTCAAAGATTTCTAACCCTTCATCCGCCACCAGTGGCGCCGCAATCTCCCAGACCTGCGATACTATGGAATCGCCATTCATGATACCCCCAAAACAAAAAAAGCGGGCATAGGCCCACTTTGGGAGTGACCACCAAAGCTTCAAATATTTTCTAACATGGGGACATTGTGAATGCAAGACGTTTGCCCGTGAGGTATTATTTGCTATCATTCGATTTTGCGAATGGGGACACAAGCAATGAGCAGGCAAACCAAAGAGGACAGGCGCGTCTCTCCATTGTCCTGGAAGGATATCCTGACGAGCCTCGAAGATGCCGTGGTGGTCATCGATCAACGCGGCAGGGTCTCCTTTTTAAACCAGGCCGCCGAAAGCCTGACGGGGATCTCTGCCCTCCAGATCCAAGGGCAACCCTACAGCCAGGTGTTCAAACGAAATCTATGGCTCATCGAAATGGTAGAGAAAAGCCAGCTCCCACTGCACAGCAGTACACGGGGAGAAGGCGACTTCGTCACCCAACGATTGAGTCAATTCCCGGTGAGCTTGATGGTCTCACCCCTCCAGGATCAATTTGGGAAACAGGGGGGGAGCATTTTGCTCCTGCGTGACCTGACCTATCAGAAGCAGATGGAGGAACAGTTAAAGCGCTCAGACCGATTGGCCCTGTTGGGGACCCTCGCTGCGGGACTGGCCCATGAGATCAAGAATCCTTTAGCTGGAATCAAAGGGGCCTCCCAACTGCTCAAGAAAGAGATGGCTCAGGAAACCTCACTGGTGGAATACACGGACATCATTATTCGCGAAGTCAATCGTATCGATCAGTTGATGGAACAACTGCTGGACCTGTCACGGCCTCCTAAGCTCCATCTCACTGCGTTGAACATTCACGAGATCCTGGACCATGTCCTCTTTCTCGAATATCAGGCCATCTCAAGCGGCAAGGTAGTGGTCAACAAAAACTTCGACCCTAGCCTACCCCCAGTTCTCGGAGACCGAGACCGACTCATCCAGGTCTTTTTGAATCTGGTAAAAAATTCCCTTCAGGCCATGAAGGTCGAGGGGCAACTGACCATTACCACCCGAATGGAAACCGACTATCATATCCGAGAAGTGGGGAGCGGCGGAGGGAAATTCATCCGAGTCGGCATCGAGGACAATGGGCCGGGAATTAAAAAGGAACACCTCTCGCAAATCTTTTCCCCTTTCTTCACCACAAAGAGCAACGGTACCGGGCTTGGCCTGGCCATTTGTCATCGAATCATCAATGAGCATGGTGGTTTCATAGGGGTGGAGACCTTCGAGGGGGAAGGGGCAGCTTTTAGGATCTCATTGGTTGTCGCGGATGAAACGCCCTAGGAGCACCGCTTGAAACGACCCCACTGGATTTATCCGCCTGCACAGAAGACCATGGGCGTAAGCCCATGGATGAATGCAACGGTCGGACCCTGCGAAGCTCGGCTCGCACCGTGGAGTACTCCCCACGGTCGAAACGAGAGCCTCCGAGTGAGTACTTACTCCACGGAGCAAACGAAGGAGGGTGCTTCGGCGGATTCCGCCGAAGAAAGGAAGGATACCACGGGTGTAAACTCGTGGAGGCTTCATTAGAGACCAAGAGACGGGACCTTGACCTGTCAATCCAATTCGGGTCAAGGTGAATTGGGCAAGGTATGGACCAAGGAAAGATCCTCGTTGTCGACGATGAAGAATCGCTACGTCTGGTTCTGAAGAAGGCCCTCGAAAGAGAGGGCTTTTGGGTCCAGACCGTTGAAAACGGTCAACTCGCCAAGGTCTGCCTCCACGACAATCCCTTCGACGTCTCCCTGGTAGATATCAGACTGCCGGATATCGATGGATTAACGCTCCTCAAGGAAGCCAAGAAAGAGGGACTCGATACCTCTTTCATTGTGATGACCGCTCAGAACACCATGAAGAACGCCATCGAGGCCATGAAAGGGGGAGCCTTTGATTACATCACCAAGCCCTTCGACCTCGATGAGATGCTGTTGGTGGTCCAGCGTGCGCTAGAAAATCGAAAGTTGCGTCGGGATTTCCGCGAGCTCAAGGAGGAAGTCAAAAAGAAATACGAACCAAGGGGTAACATGATCGGCGAGAGCCCCGCCATGCAGAAGGTCTTTAAGACCATCGGACAAGTGGTATCCGCTCGCGCCACCATCCTGATTCAGGGAGAGAGCGGCACCGGAAAAGAGCTGGTAGCAAAAACCATCCATTATAACTCTCCTCGCTGGAACAAACCCTTCATTGCCGTCAACTGTGCCGCCATTCCCAAAGAGCTCCTGGAGAGCGAGTTCTTTGGCCATGAAAAGGGCTCCTTCACAGGGGCCTTGGAGCGCAGGATCGGGAAGTTTGAACTGGCTGAAGAGGGTACCCTCTTCCTCGATGAGATCGGTGAACTCCCCACGGATCTCCAGACCAAACTCTTGCGGGCCCTCCAAGAGGAGGAGTTCAGTCGAGTAGGCGGACGGGAGACACTGAAGACGGACGTACGCATCCTTGCCTCCACAAACCAAGACTTGGAGAAGGCCGTGCGGGAGAAGAGATTTCGGGAAGATCTCTACTTCCGGTTGAAAGTCATCCCCATCCACCTCCCACTCCTCAGGGAACGCAAGGGGGACATTGCCCTTTTAGTCGCCTTCTTTATCGAAAAGCATAATCGAGACATGGGGACTCAGATTTCCGGTGTCTCCCCGGAGGCCCTCAAATTGCTGGAAGAATATCCATGGCCAGGCAACATCAGAGAGCTGGAGAACGTCATGATTCGCGCCGCGGTTCTTTCCCCGGGGACCATCCTGTTTCCCAAAGATTTCAACCTGGTCACCGGGTCGGAAACGGCTCCCCCGGATTACGAAAACCTCTCCCTGGAAGAGATTATTCAGCGCAAGCTGGACGACTACTTCAACAGGACTCGTGGCGTGGACGTGGAAAACCTGTACTCCCTGGTGATCGAACGGGTGGAGCGGCCCTTGATCGAACTGACACTAAAGGCAACGCGAGGAAACCAGATCCGTGCAGCCCAGATCCTCGGCATCAACCGCAACACGTTGCGCAAGAAGATCACCAATCTCCGTATCAGCGTCAAAGACTCTTATGAAGAGTAGCGCCCTCCGCTTACCCTCACCTCTCTACACCATCTTTGACCCTAGCCAGAGCGGAAATCGCCCATCTCTTGCTATTTTGAACGACCTGCTCAAGGGCGGGAGCTCAGTGATCCAACTCAGGGTCAAAGAGAAGCCCGCGAAGGAATTCCTCCAGCTGGCCGTCGAGATGAGGCGGCAAACCTCTCAAGCGGGTTGCCTCCTCATTGTAAACGACCGAGTCGATATCGCTCTGGCTTGCGGGGCGGATGGTGTTCACCTGGGGCAGGAGGACCTCCCCCTCGCGGCTGCTAGAAGGATCATGGGGAATAAGCTTATCGGGATTTCGACCCATACCCCGGAACAAGCAAAGGAGGCGGAACGTGGAGGGGCCGACTATATCGGCTTTGGACCCATCTTTGGTTCTGTGACTAAGGAAACGGGTTATCCCCCGCGCGGCCTCACCATGCTCCAGGAGATCCGTAGCGCCGTCCGACTTCCCATCGTCGCCATCGGCGGCATTACCGAGGCGAATGTCACGAAGGTTTGGCAAGCTGGGGCCGATGCGGCGGCGATGATCAGTGATTTGATAGCGGCGAAGGATAT
>JACZQL010000443.1 GCA_022545745.1 Deltaproteobacteria bacterium
GCGCAGGCCTGAGGAGGGACGCAACAGCTGGCAAGGCAAAATCATGCGAGGGGTCGACCTCGGTAACTTAATCGACTATCAGGTCCTTCTGGGGGGGGAGAGATAAGGATACAAGCCAACGCAGCAATAGACATAACGGACGGGGACGAAATCTTCGTCCAAGTAAAACTTGAGAAATACTTGGTGCTGAAAAGCTAGGCTTGCGTCCTCTCACTTGAGCTCAAGGGAAACACCTCTTCCGATCCCCCCATCCACCATAAGGCAATCCCCGGTTATAAAATCCGCCCTTTCGGATGCTAGAAAGACTACAGCAGATGCCACATCTTCAGGAGAACCAAACCGCCCCACAGGAATTCCACTCTTGGCTACTTTCTGCGAGGTAGTAGTAAAATCCTCTTTTCTTTCCTTTGCCATCTTATTGATTCTCGCCTCCCACCGCTCCGTCATGACTGCAGCCGGGCAAACCGCATTGACCCGAACACCATAGGGGGCCACCTCGCGAGCCAAGCTCTCGGTGAAGCTGATCAATGCGGCCTTGGCCACATTCGAGCCGATTTGACCCAAACGGGGCACCCTTCCGGACAGGGCTGAAATATTGACAATCCTACCCTTACCTCGCTGCTTCATCATGGGTAGGATTTCCCTACAGCAGCGTATTGCCACTTTGAGATTAAGATCAAGCAGGTGCTGCCACTCATCCTCGGTCAAATCTTCAAAGGGCTTGCCAAGACTGGCCCCGACATTATTGACAAGGATATCCACGTAGCCAAATCGCTTGATGGTACCCTCGATAAACTGCTCCACGGCGCCAGGAATAAGGAGATCCCGCGTATCCCAATGCACCGTTGTTTGATAGCGATTGGAAAGGTCACGAGCCATATCCTTAATCAAAGGCTCGGTTCGACTGCAAATGGCAAGGTCTGTGCCTTCAGCGGCGAAGCCATAAGCGATCGCCTTGCCGATTCCCCGGCTCGCGCCAGTCACCACGGCCACTTTTCCTTTGAGACTAAGGTCCATCAACTACCAATGTTCACCCCATCCCCCATGGCTATGGATCGAGTATGGGGTCGTCACCTCTCCCTTTCCTAGTCTGTCGCTAGAAGGCCCGTCAGCGATCCCGCAGATGGTAACGCCTCAAGATTCCTCACCTTGGCTATGATCTCTTCCACGTTCTTCTCGGCAAGCGCCATTCCTGCGTTGGAACGAAATTTAGCTTCAATCTCATCCAGCGGCAACGGTAACTCGAAGCCACCCCTGGGATGAGGCTGGTTTTCCTCTACCACCCTATTACCCCTGAGCTTGATCATGACATGTCCGGAAAAATGGCGCGGATAATCAATGGATGGATCCAACTGGTAGCTTACCTTGTGGGCTAACTCCAATATCTGCGGGTCTCGGGTCCACTTATCAGAGAACTCTTCCATCCCTGCCTTTCCTCTCACCAGCATAACGGCAATGCTATAGGGCAGGCTGAATTTAGCTCCATATGAGGTTTTGGGACGGCGCTTTTCTGCCAGGGGTTCCCAAAGACGAGGGACCGGTCCTTCTGCTGTGCGGCAAATGACCTCTTCGATATCCTCCGGTCGGATGGTGTACTTTGACCTCAACTTCAGAGCACAGTCAATGTAGGGATGGGATATCGAACCACAAGGGTAGGATTTAAAGGTAATTCGAGGAATCTCCCAGGTCTTACCCAGTTCATCGATTCTTTCCAAGTGATGTTCCTTATCTCCTCCGAAGGCCTTATAAAAACCATGACCGCCTTCAAAAACCGTGCTAGGACCGCGAAATCCCTGCCTCCCTAGAAGAGTTGCTATGACCCCTCCGTGCGCAGCCCAACCCGGGTGTAGCCTTTTACTCCAGGAGCCGTCCTTGAGGTACTCGATGATACCCGAGCTCTGACTGCCACACAGGCCAAACGCATCCATCAACTGGGGTTGGTCAAGACCAAATAACTTGCCGGCGGTTGCCGCCGCCGCAAAGGGCGCACAGAGACCCGTAGGATGAAACCCGCGTGTGTGAAAGGTCCCTGGAGACACCAGCCCCACCTTGCACATCACCTCGATTCCTGCCACCACCCCCTCCAAGACACTGCGCCCACTCGCCCCGGTTGCCTCTCCTACAGCCAGGGCGCATGTGACCGAGCAACAACCCGTGTGGACTATAGCCTCCTCTAGTGTATCGTCGTAGTCCAAGCCATGGGCCAAGGTCCCATTCGCCAAGACGGCGTTGGGCGCGGCTACCTTGTGGTGTGTGCCGAACAAGGTGCTTTCCATCGGCCCGCCCAGATTGTGCGCCACTGCAAGTACCATATGCCCGAAGTCCATAGTTGACTAGGCAAGGGCGACACCCAAAGTGTCGAGGACGATTAACTTTGCCTTCTCGACCACCTCAGGGGGAATTTCGTTCAGCTTCAGCCCAAGAACGAACTCCGCCACCACTTGCGAATACGGCTTCACTTGCATGAACCAGGCTATATTTCGCTGAGCGGTAAATGTCAATCAGAGCCCAGGTTAGTGCCGTTGAAATTCATCCTCGGATGAAATACGATCTGGCCCTTGGTTGGCTAGCGATTTAAATCAGTTTTACGTGATGCTTGCACCCTACCCCATCACATGAGTGAAGGATTTCGAGGTGCAGCATGGCTGCTGAATTCACCTCCTTTCACGTCGGGCGCCACCAGGTTCAGGCCAACCCTAAGGGAATTCC
>JACZQL010000021.1 GCA_022545745.1 Deltaproteobacteria bacterium
CGGCTGTCAAGGATCTATTTCAGGGTTGAACATCATTGATTGACAGTCGAACTTAGACTTAGCTTCTTTCTCTGCTATTTTGCCTTTCTAGCTTTCATAAAACTGAATTCATCAGGGAGAATCTTTCGTTCAATTTGGTCAAATCCAGATTCTTTTAACCACTCCCTGTGCTCTGTCTCTGTATAGGCCTGCCATTCGTCATACAGGTTTAAATATATCAGATTCCGCATGACTGATCCCATGGGAGAAACACGCGAGTCGTCTAGAATATCGCCTCGAATATAGATGATACCGCCCGGATTCATGACCTTGCCGACGTTCTTGAGCAGAATGCGCGCCTTGTCGGGCGAGACCACCTGAATGAGCGAGCTCAATACAGCTGCGTCAAATGAGCCCGTGATGCTGTCCTTACTGAGATCGGCTGCCACGACATCGACTCGGCCCCTGGCACCTGCCTCGTCAATGAACTGTTCCGTGAAGGGCGTCACCGTGGGCAGATCGACCACTGTTGCATGCAAACTTGGACAAGCCTCCGTGATAGCAATTGCCAAGCCACCAGTCCCTCCGCCAACATCTAACAATGAGCGGTGAGCTGACAAATCGTAGATCGCAGCGAGCTCACGCCCTCTGCGAAGTGCCTGCGCAAAAGTGCTCCGGTAAAACATTGCCAGCCGGTCTCCGGACGCAGCCGAGAAATCGAGTTTGGCCTGAGGTGATCCGGCTCGAATTGAGTCTGCAGTTCGGAGTCCTGCTTTCCAATTATTCAAAAAGGTTTCGTGCTTTCCGCCCCTGTAGGTCGGACTTCCTCGGACCAAGAATTGAGAAGACTCAATGGAATTGGAGAAAAGGTTCCCGTCCACCGTCAACAGCCCCACAGCTACCAAGGCATAGAGGAGCGGCTGCAGTTTGTCTGCCCTGACACCCATGCCACGGGCAATTTGCTCGACGCTGATCGGCCCGTCTTTAAGCACGGTAAAGAGGTCGAGCTGGATTCCTGCTAGTAGCGAATACGAAGGCCAAACTGCGTATTCGAGCTTATCAATGTTTTCTGGTGAAGGGATTGAATCTGTCATTTGATCTCCCTTTTATTATGATGTTTAAGTAAATGCCACAAGAGAGGGGGCAATCATGAAATTTGTAAGACTTTACAGCGGTTCCGATGGTCAATCTCACTTTGAGGATCTGGACACTGCCCAATTTGCGAAATTGCAACCGGCTGAGGGAGTGATCTTCAGAAACGTTGCGCCGGACCAAAGCAGCGAATGGCACAACGCACCGCGGCGTCGGTTTCTCATAACCCTAGCCGGTTCGGTGGAGGTCGGCATCGGGGACGGGACAGTAAAGACCTTTGGGCCGGGAGATGTTTTTCTAGCCGAGGACTTCACCGGAAAGGGCCATACCATCGCACCCAAAGACAACTGGACAAGAGCGATCATTGAGCTCTAGTGGGTTTCGGATCAGTTAACCCCCGTCAGGGGATTCTTCCTCTTTTCCCACTAAGATGGGTCCTGTACGAAAGTCTTTCCCCGTTTGTTTCAATTATGATTGCACCATCCTCATCGGTGCGGAGGATTTCGGAGCCGGCGTCGTGGTACCGAGCGATCACTTCCGCTCGAGGAGATCGGTAACCGACAGAAAATATAGCCAGCCTTGGACGTACAGCACCCACAAATGAATTCGTATTGGCAGTGAGGCTCCCGTGCCGAGGAACTTTCAATACTTGGCTAGCAAGCTCCGTCTCCAATCCCATGAGCCTTTCTTCATCTTTCTTATTAATGTCCCCAGGAAAAAGAAAATGGTACTGACCCAGGGTCAACCTCAACACCACAGAAGATTCAGCTCTACTGTCAATGGAAGGGGATAGGACACAGAGTTGAACCTTGCCAATGCTACGACAGGAATTGCTCCGCTTCAGAACCGCTCGTTTAACTCCAGACTCTTTCGCTGTCTCTTCCAATTCAAGATAGCGTCTGGTTACTCCCCCGACGGGGCCGGACCAGAACTCCGAAGGGGCAAATTCCTCAAAAATACTCTTCATCCCGCCATAGTGATCAATCCTCGGATGGCTCACGAGGACGTAATCGACCTTTGCAATCCGTCTGGAACGCAAGAATGGCGCAACGATGGACCTCCCGGGATCGTACTGAGGGAACGAGCTTCCACCAGCGTCAATAAGGAGAACACTGGAGCCAGGAAACTCTACGACTGCTGCATCGCCGTGACCCACACTGAGATAGGTTATTCTAAGATCTCTGCGACCCCATCTCTGCCGCCACCAATAAGCGCCGTCCGCCACCAGCGCAACCAGCAAGAAAACCAGGAGCAAATAGACATGTGTCCGCCGTTGCAATACCAAGACAGAACAGATCACGAGGTACACGATGCCCAATTCCAATAAGTTGGGCTTGGGTATGTTGACAACCCCCATTGGCAGATCAGAAAACAATCCCACCATCCAAAGGGTCAAGGAAAGAAGGGGTTTGGCAATCCAAAGCAGAGGGAGGGCAAGGGCCGTCGAGAACAAACAAACAAAGCCGATCAGGAAACCCAAGGGAACAAGCACGAACCCCACGATCGGGACTAGAATCGGGTTGGCAAGGAAACCCGCCAGTGAAAGGCGACCAAAATGAAAGGTCACAACAGGCCCGGTTCCAAGGGTCGCCAGGACTGGAACGGCAAGATAAAGTGCGATCTGAGGGACTCGCCGTTGGAGCCAGCTCTGGGTTTGTGGAAGGTTGTCCCTCGGTATCAGCTCTCTAAGTTGTTGAATCCGCCGTAGACCCCAAACGATAAATAAAACGGCGAGGAAGGAGAGTTGGAAAGATGTATCCATGACAACCCCAGGCCAGATCAGGCCGATCAGGAGGGCTGCAAGTGCAAGGCTTATGTAAAATTCTTCCTCGCGGTCAAATAATACTGCCAGTACATAGACACCGACCATAATGGTCGCGCGAACAGTTGGAATCCTCCCTCCAGCCAGGGCCGCATAGAATAAAACAGCAACAAACGATAAAAAAGTCGCAATTTTGAATAGGTTCCAACGGAGCATCAGGGTGCTGCTCAACGATCCGAGGAATCGAACCACAATAAATGCGACTAAACCCAGCATTCCCACATGAAGACCCGAAATGGAAAGAACATGGGCCACACCGGCGGCTGCAAACCTCTCACGCGTCTCTCTGGATAAACCTCCTCTGTCCCCTATCACCAGGGCCTTTAAAAGCCCGGCTTCGCCTGGAGGAAGGTTACGATCGATGAAGCGTCGGATCTCCCTACGAAGATGCTGAATCCATTTCCAAGCACCTTTGTTATCTCTATGAAGGAGCTCCACTCCCCCATCATCGCCGAGAAAACCGGTCAGGTAGATTCCCCGCCGTGCCAAATAGGCCCCGTAATCAAATTCCCCCGGGTTCCGTGCGGGGCGGGGTGGACGAACTCTCACCCAAAGGCGCACCCGGTCTCCATAGTGCCACTCCCTTTGAACTTCCCGTACGGTGACCAGGATATTTCCCATAGCCTCTTGAGCGCCAAGAGGACGCCAAATGACCTCCGTCCGTAAGTACCACCGGCTCCGGCCAAATTGCCTCTCTGGTTCTCGATAGAGAAAGCCCTCCACCTGGACGGCCTTCCTCCCATCCGTTAGGAGCCGAAGGTGATGGTTTGGGAACTGAGGAATCAGTGCGCGTTGGTGCAGCCCATGTCCGGCAAAAAAGGCCAGGCTGGAGAAGAAAAACAGTATCGCCCATTTTCTCTTCCCCAACAGCCAGGTACAGACAGATGCGATGAGGACCGCGATTGAACAGATTAACGCAATACGAAAGGACAGTGGGAACGCAGCCTGACCGAGAAGAAGCGAAAGGGTTGGAACCACCAACAGGGGAGCTGGGTTTCTCTCTAAAGGGTCCTTCCCAGAAAAATCGGAAGGAGGGGAATTCATGGGATTCAATCGCCCTTGGAAACCGATGTTAAGGTCTCAAGGATCTCCCTGGCCGTCTTCTCGTTGATGGAGGGGACCTCCAAAAGGTCCTCCAAGGTGGCTTCTTCGATCCGCTCGAGGCTGCCCAGGGCACGCAGCAGTGCCCGTTTGCGCACCTCGCCGATTCCTGGAATTCGGTCCAGGACCGAATGCAGTGATTGTTTCGATCTCAGTTTTTTGTGATGCGTAATGGCAAACCGGTGCGCTTCATCTCGGACTCGCTGGAGAAGAAACAGGGCATTGGAATTACGACTCAGGGTAACGGGGTTGGCCTGCCCGGGACGAAAGACCCTTTCCTCGGTACGTTGAATATCCCGGCTCCGCGGTGACGACTGAACACGCATCTTTGCCAGGGCAATCACGTCTATATCTTCAACTCCGAGGTCCCGCATGGCCGCCAGGGCCATCCCCAACTGACCTTTACCCCCATCCACAACTACCAGGTCTGGAAAGTCTCCTTCTTCAATTCCCCGGCGGAATCGACGCTCCAGGACCTCGTACATCATCGCAAAGTCATCTCCACCCCGGACCGCCTGCGGAGATCGAATTCGATAATGACGATAACGCTTTTTATCCGGTTCCCCGTCGAAGAATGTGACCTGGGACCCCACCGCCTGTTTGCCGGAAATGTTCGATATGTCATAACACTCGATCCTTTGAGGGTAATGCTTCAGTCGAAGCTTCTCCTGAAGCTCCAGGAGCATCCTCTCTCTTTCCTTCTCCTTATTATGACGTTCAGAAAAACTCTGCCGGGCATTTTGCACGGCCATCTCTAAAAGCTTCCATCGGTCCCCTCTACGCGGGGTTAGCAGGGCGACTCGCTTACCTTTGCGCTCGGTAAGATAATCCTCTCGCACTTCCTTATCGTCCAGTTCCAGGGGCAGCAGGATCTCATCAGGAATGAAGCGCTCCCCCTGATAGAACTGGGTGAGCAACGATTCCATCATATCCTCATCAGAGAACTCCAAGTCCTCAAAGGAATAGGCCTGGTTCCCCGTGAGCTTCCCCTGCCGGACGAAAAGGACTTGGACCTCGATAAACCCGCCCTCCCGGTAGAGCCCAAAGATATCCTGATCGGCTCCCCAATGGGAGACCATCCTCTGTTTCTCTAGCGTCTTTTCCACCGCCTGGATTTGATCTCTGATCTTGGCCGCCGCCTCGAATTCGAGGGCCTCTGCCTTCTGCTCCATTTTCGTCTTTAGTTCCTCCAGCAGCTCATGGCTTTTTCCTTCAATGAAGAGGATCGCCTGTTTGAGTTGCTCTTCATATTCCTGTTGATCCACAGGCAATACGCAGGGCCCCAGACAGCGCCGGATCTGATATTGGAGACAAGGACGGACGCGATTTCTGAAGTTATGGTCCGTACAGGTCCTCAAGAGGAAATGCTTCTCGATGATATCGATAGTCTCACGCGCAGCAAAGGCAGAAGAGTATGGCCCGAAATAACGGTTTCCGTCTTTGACAATCTTGCGCGTGGCGAGGATTCTAGGCCAGGGATGGGAAACAGTGACCTTGATGCTGAGATAGCTCTTGTCGTCTTTCAGCCTGATATTGTAGCGAGGCTTGTACTGTTTGATCAGGTTGTTCTCGAGGATCAAGGCTTCTTTCTCATTGGTAGTTACTAGGGTCTCCACATCCCCTACTCGGCGCATCAAAAAGTCGATTTGAAAACGACCGTCGCCCCCGCGGAAGTATGCCCTTATCCTATTTCGTAGATCCTTTGCCTTGCCGATGTAGATGACCTTTCCACCTCGATCCTTCATCAGATAAACCCCGGGGCGGGATGGAAAGCTATCGAGTTTTTCTTGTATGGACGACAAAAACCTTACCGAGGTTAACCCTCGGACCCCCGTGCAACAAGTGGATTTCTGAGACCTATCTCTTTCTCTTGAAGTTCGTTAATCTGATCCCTAAGTTCCGCAGCTTTCTCAAACTCTAGATTGGCGGCAGCCCGCTTCATTTCCTTCTTGAGGCGTTCAATCATCTTTGGAATTGCGTTTACGGACGTATAGTCTTCACCCTTTTCTGCTGCCATGGGCACCGTCAAATAATCAGCCTCGTAAACTTGTACCAGAGGGGTCCCCAAGGACTTGACCACCGTTTTTGGCGTAATCTTGTGTTCCTTATTGAACGCCCCCTGCAGACACCGGCGCCGGTTGGTCTCGTCAATGGCCTGTTTCATGGATTGGGTCATGGAATCTGCAAAGAGGATCACGGTCCCGTTAACATTACGCGATGCCCGACCAATGGTTTGAATGAGAGACCGCGCCGAACGCAGGAATCCCTCCTTGTCGGCATCCAAAATCGCCACCAAGGATACCTCTGGCAGGTCCAACCCTTCACGGAGAAGATTGATACCGATCAGAACGTCAAAGCTGCCCTTCCTCAGCTCTCGAATGATCTCCACACGTTCAAGGGTTTCAATGTCAGAATGAAGGTAGCGCACCTTGACCTTCAAATCCTGATAATAGTCCGTGAGGTCTTCCGCCATTCGTTTGGTCAGGGTGGTGACCAAGACCCTCTCGTGCCTTTCAGCCCTTTTACGGATTTCTTCCAGAAGATTATCCACCTGGGTTTGGGCCGGGCGAACGATTAATTCGGGGTCCGTCAGGCCGGTGGGGCGAATAATTTGCTCCACCACCGCTCCACGGCTTTTTTCCAGCTCGAATTGCGCAGGAGTTGCAGAGACAAAAACGGTCTGATTCACGGCCGATTCAAACTCTTCGAAGTTCAACGGACGGTTGTCCAGGGCGGAGGGAAGACGAAACCCGTATTCCACTAGGGTCTCCTTCCGTGACCGGTCACCACGGTACATCCCCCCGATTTGAGGAACCGTCACGTGGCTCTCATCAATAAAAAGGAGAAAATCCTTTGGGAAGTAATTCAAAAGGGTTGGCGGCGGCTCTCCCGGTTTTCGACCGGTAAGATGGCGCGAGTAGTTTTCAATCCCCGGACAAAACCCCATTTCGGCGAGAAGCTCGAGATCGTAACGAGTCCTTTGTTCTAGCCTTTGAGCCTCTAAGAGTTTGTTGTCTGCTCGAAGTTCTTCGAGCCTCTCCTGTAGCTCCAACCGGATATTTTGAACCGCCCTTTTCAATGCAACCTCATTGGTGACGTAATGACTTGCAGGGTAGATAGCCACCCGATCCACGCGCCGATGCACCTTCCCCCGCATGGGATCGAACTCCTGAAGTGACTCGACTTTATCGTCGAAAAACTCGATGCGAATGGATGAGCTATCTTCGTAGGCCGGAAAAACCTCAACGATGTCCCCTCTGACCCGAAAGGTGCCACGATGAAAGTCGTAGTCATTTCTCTGATACTGAATATCCACGAGCTTTCTGAGTAAGTAATCGCGCTCGATCTTCATCCCCTCTTCCAGGTAGACCATCATCTCAAAATAAGCCTCGGGAGAACCCAGGCCGTAGATGCACGAGACGCTGGCCACAATCAATGCATCACGCCTCTCCAACAAGGCCATAGTCGCTGCATGGCGCAACTTATCGATCTCATCATTAATGGAGGCGTCCTTCTCGATGTAGGTATCCGTGGATGGCAGATAGGCCTCAGGCTGGTAATAGTCGTAGTAGCTCACAAAGTACCGAACGGCATTATCCGGAAACAGCTCCTTGAATTCATTATAAAGCTTGGCAGCAAGGGTTTTGTTGGGTGCGATCACCAGGGACGGCTTGTTCACCTTGGCGATGACGTTGGCCATGGTAAACGTTTTGCCGGAACCTGTAACCCCCAGAAGGGCCTGGTGACCGAGCCCCTTCTTTACTCCCTGAACCAGTTTCTGAATGGCTTGAGGCTGATCTCCCTTGGGTTTGAAATCAGTGACCAAGCGAAAGTGACCTTCTTTTCTTTTTCGTTCCATTTACGAAAAAATATCAAGTAAGCCCAGGGGGGGCAAGGTCAGGGGTGAACTGAAACCGTCCACCAGGACTGCATGTCTCTTGACTATAGCGCATTTTACAGAGTATTTGATCCGTAACCCGATTTGCGCAGGTCACCTTGGAGAACGGGCCCTGCTGCACGAGTTGAGTCATACCCCAGACCATGAAGGTCAGCTATGTTTCGCGATCTTAGGGAATTTGTCGATCTCCTTCAACGAGAAGGCGAGCTTCTGACAGTGGCGGAAGAACTCTCACCGAACCAGGAGATATCTGCCGCAATTCGCGAGGTTGAAGAGAGAAAGGGAAAGGCCCTCCGCCTGCCCCAGGTCTTGGGATATCCGTTTTCGTTGGTGGGCAGTCTCCTCGGCCATCGAAGAAGAGTCGAGTTGGCTTTCGGAAACCCGCGGGACCTACTGGCCCTTTATGCGGAGAGGCGACAGCATCTCATCCCACCCAAACGGGTTAACGATGGCCCGGTTAAGGAAGTCGTTCACAGTCATAATATCGATATTCCAAAACTCGCTCCTGTGTTAACTCACCATGAAGGGGATGTGGGACCCTATCTGACCAGTGCCATTGCCGTTGCCCGTGATCCGGAGACGGGAATACTGAGCTGTGGGATCCATCGCGTGCAGATTAAAGGAGGGGACAGGATAGGTATCCTGCTCAACAATCCTCCCATTGCAGCCTATTTTCGCAAAGCTGAAGCTAACCATAAGCCGCTGCCCATAGCGTTTGTCATAGGCTGTGACCCACTGACCCTGCTATCTTCCGTTATTCGCGCTCCGGAAGGGGAAAAATTTGCCATCGGAGGGGGTCTGGCCTCCCGACCCATTGAAATGGTTCGCTGTGTTACATCCGACCTGGAGGTTCCAGCCCACGCAGAGTTGGTACTTGAGGGCGAGATTCTTCCAGGGGTCAGGGAAACGGAAGGCCCCTTTGGTGAATCTTCTGGCTATTACCTAACCTTCGAATGTCCGGTGGGAAAGATCACAGCAGTCACGCACAGAAAGGACCCCATCTATCACGCCCTGGTCCCCTTCAGCGGGGAGGATTCCACCCTGTCCGCATTCCTGTGGGAGGCCGAGAACCTGCCTCAATTAAAACAAAAGTTTCCTTCACTCGTCCGGATTCATATTCCACCGCGGAGTCTGGGATTGAGCGTACTGGTAGCGGTGGAGCCCATGCCTCATAGGTCGGTGAAAGCTCTCATCCAGGCCGTTTGGGACATGATGCCCGTGGCCAAGAATGTCGTGGTGGTGGATGCTGACGTTCCTCTGGAAGGTGGCGCGGATGTCTGGTGGGCCTTGTCGACCCGGCTACGTGCAGATGAAGGTGTCTGGACAAGCAAAGGAGGCAGAGGCATGGGGATCGATCCCTCGGTTCAGGCAGGCCAACCTGTACCCCGTATGGGGATCGATGCCACGGCCATGGCAGAAGACCCCGTGCTCTTCCGGCGCGTCGACGTAGCTAAAGCGGTGCGAGAGAAAGTGAGTCGCATCCTCAGGCCGCACTTGGAATGAACCGCTCTGCTCGCCATGGGACTCAAAAGAATAAT
>JACZQL010000022.1 GCA_022545745.1 Deltaproteobacteria bacterium
GCGCCTCTGCGGTGAATCATCGTCTGCGTAAATCTGCGGTTAATTCTCCGGTTATCTCTCCATTTTTTGGCGATTAATAGCTCCTAACGCTTTGCGCTATGCGCTTTGCTGTTCCCTAGCATGTATCCTATTCTTTGAGTGTTTGAGCTACCTCCACGTCAATGGTGTGAAAGATCTGAAAGATGGCCAAGACAATGGCGAGACCCACCGCCGCTTCCGCTGCCGCTAGCATAATGACAAAAAGGGCATAGACCTGGCCATAGATATCTCCGCTACCGAAGTGGGAGAAGGCGATGTAATTGATATTGGCTGAGTTCAGGATGAGCTCCATTCCCATTAGAATGCTGATGGCATTGCGCCGAGTCAGGACAGCGTAGAAGCCGAGACTGAACAGGATGGCTCCAATCACGAGGTAGTGGGTGAGTCCAATGGTCATCCGGTCGTTCCGTTACTCTTTGATTTCCTTGCGGGACAGGGTCACTGCACCAATCAGGGCAACCAGCAAGACGATCGACGCCAGCTCGAACGGGAGAAGGTAGTCTGTCAGGAAGAGTTCTCCGATCTGCGCCGTCGTCGGGTCATGGGCAACCTGGTCGGCCTTGTTCCAAGAACTCTCCAGGATCGTGCTCACGAGCAGGGTGATCACCAACCCCGTCACGATCAAAGCGGGGATTTTTCCTACGGAACGGTTCGTGACCTGAACGTCAGCAATCCTGTGGGTGAGCATGACGGCAAACAGGATGATAACCACAATGCCACCGACGTATATGAGGATCTGGACGGCAGCGACAAAATCGGCCCCCAACAGGACGTAGATACCTGCAACGCCGCCGAAGGTCCCTACGAGGGAGAAGGCCGAATGGACAATGTTGCTGGAAAAGACTACAACTGCTGCGGAAACGACAGTAATTGCTGCGATCAGGTAAAAAATGATCGTACCAATCGAAATATCCATGATATCACTTGCTCTGTTTGGGAGACCCAGAACACCGAAAGTCTTCTGGGTCGCTTACGGGAGGATGCGTTTAGGATTCACGGATAGAGAAGCACATGAAAGGCTCACTCTGCCGGCCGCCAACTACCGCTCCTCAGAGCTTGCCCCGCCACTTTCCGGGGTGGCCAGCTCGTCCAAATATTTCTTACCAATGTCAACCTTTGCAATCATTGTCGGTTCGGTTTCTCCACCCTTCTTTGGCTTGTAGAGAACAACGGGTTCTGTGACGAATCGACGGACCAATCCCGCAGGATTGTGAACAGTCCCCTCAAACTCCTGGCTATGGCGGATGGATCCCGTTGGGCAGGCCTCCGCACAGAGACCGCAGTACATGCACTTGCAAATATCGATGTCGAATTGGCTAAAGGTTCGCTGCTTGGTTTCTTTATTCATATCGATCCCTATGGCAATACAGGTGATGGGGCAGAGCCTCTCGCAGGCAAGGCAACCCGTACAGATATCCAAGTCCACCTCCAAAATGCCCCGATATCTAAGGGGCAGGGTGTCCTGGACCTGCATGGCCATGCGGTCTGGATACTGGATCGTCATGGGACGGCGCATCAAGTGGGAGAAGGTGATGGTCAACCCCTCGAAGATCGTGGTGACTGTCTCCGTGATATTATTGACGTATTGGGCCAATGTGTTCACTGATATCTACCTTTCTCTAAATAAAAGGTTTCAGATAGAGCTCTGCGCGTGACTGGCGGAGCTGAAATTTCACTCTCCGAAAGAAAAGGCCTACGATGCCAACACTGAAGAGGAATAACAATACGCTGATTATCTGATTGCCTTGGGGCCAGATTAACATCCAAATGGCCGTTCCCAGCAAGCATATAAAGGAAAGGGGAACCATATACTTCCAGCACAGGGACATGAGCTGATCCACCCTCACCCTGGGGAGGGTCGCCCTTATCCACATGGCCACAATGACCCATAGGTAGGATTTGAGGAAAAATACGGTGAATTCCAGGAGGCCCCTCAGGATCGGGTTATCGGTCACAGGAGGAATCTGCCATCCTCCTAAAAAGAGGGTGGTTGCCACAGCACCGATGACGTAGAGATTGCCCCATTCTGCAAAGAAAAAGAAGAGAAATCGCATGCCGCTGTATTCCGTCACATAGCCGGCCACGAGCTCCGACTCTGCTTCCGGGATGTCAAACGGCGTGCGGTTGCCTTCGGCCAGTGCCGCAGTGAAAAAAAGGAAGAAGGCGACAACGGTAAAAGGACTGCGAAAGAAATACCACTGCCAGGGCGCCCAGCCCTGCTGGGCGATGATTCCCTGCATGCTGAGGGTTCCAGCTGTGAAGATGATGGTTAACACGGCAAGGCCCTCGGGGATCTCATAGCTGACAATTTGGGCTGCGGATCGCATGCCACCCAGGAGGGACCATTTATTGTTCGAGGACCATCCAGCCATCAGGATCCCTACCACCACCAACGAAGTGATGGCGAGGATGTAGAGGATCCCTATATTGAGATCCGCGACGATCAACCGGCTGCCAAAGGGAATAACGACAAAGGTAGCCAAAAACCCAACAAAGACGACATACGGAGCCAGGGCAAAGAGCTTTCTATCCGCCGCAGCGGGAATGATATCCTCCTTGAGCAGGTTCTTGATTCCATCCGCAACCCACTGGAGGATTCCCTGGGGTCCCACCCGGTTGGGGCCGACACGAGACTGGATCCTCGCCCAGACCCTTCTTTCCAACCAGCTGGTAACTCCGGCCAGCGGGGCCACAAAGAAGGAGAGGACCGAGAACGCCACAAGGATTATCACGATCGCGTAGACGACGTCTGTGGGTATCCCTTTAAGGAATCCCGATTCGATCAACTTGTCTGCTAAGGATTGCATCGCCTCTTTCTGCTAACGATCAATTTCCGGCGCATCCACGTCTAAGCTAGCGATGAGCGCGATCAGGTCCGCCACCATGATTCCTTGACTGAGCTTGTTCACAATGCTCATGGCGGTAAAGGAGCCAGTCCGGATTCGCACTCGATAGGGGTACTCACTGCCATCACTGGTCACATAAAATCCCATGTCGCCGCGCGGCGCCTCTATCCGAGTATAGGTTTCCCCTGCTGGAGGTCTGAACTTGATCGGCACCTTGGCAATGGGGGGGCCCTTCGGCATCATTTTGAGGCACTGATGGAGGATCTTGCAGCTCTCGATCATCTCCAGGATGCGTACCATGTACCGGTCGTAGCAATCCCCCAAGGTCCCCTTTTCCCCTGTTCCCACAGGGACCTCAAAGTCCAGCTCCGGATAAACCGAATAGGGGATATCCCTTCGGATATCCCAATGGACCCCACAGGCCCGTAGGTTGGGGCCGACGAGATTGTACTGAAAGGCGTCTTCTTTGCTGATAGTGGCGATGTTGGCAAGCCGTTCCACGAAGATCTTATTAAAGGAGATGAGGCGATTGTATTCGTCCACAATGGTTACGAAGTGGTCCAGGAATTCGGTGATGCGACCACAGGTTTCAGGTTTGATGTCAAACCCTACCCCGCCAATCCTGAGGTAGTTGTAGGTAAGCCTTGCCCCACAGATCTCCTCCATCAAATCATTAATGGTCTCTCTCTCCCTGAGGGCATGGATAAACGGTGTGACGGCGCCGATATCCTGGCCGAAGGTCCCCACCGCTATGAGGTGGCTGGCGATACGGTTTAGCTCGCAGGCAATCACCCGGCAGAACTCGGCGTGGCGGGGGACTTCAATGCTACCGAGGCGCTCTGCCGCCATGCAAAAGCCCTGATTGGCAAACATCGCTGCTAGGTAATCAGCCCGGTCAGTGTATGGAACGTATCCATGCCAGGTCACCTTCTCGCCGATCTTCTCGATGGACCGATGGAGATAACCTACGTCCGGGTTGGCTTCCCGTATGACTTCACCGTCGGTTCTGACCACGAAACGAAGCACCCCGTGGGTGCTCGGATGTTGAGGCCCTATGTTGAGGGTCATGTCCTCGGTGTGAAAGCCACCCTTTTCAGTCTGATCCGGTTCGTTCATATAAAGGCCTGCTTTCTAGCGTAGCACTTCTCTTACCAAGGGTTCTCTTTGGGTACTGATCCCGTCGTACTCTTCCTGTTCCAGGTAGTCCTTGCGCAGGGGATGACCTTTCCAATCTTCAGGGAGCATGATTCTTCTGAGATCACTGTGCCCTTCAAAGACGATGCCGAAAAGATCAAAGGCCTCACGCTCAAGCCAATTGGCTACCTTCCAAACCGTTTCCATCGTTGCAATGCGAGGTTCCTCTCTGGGAAGATCCACCTTAAACACGATCTGATGCCTAAGCGAATAGGAATGGAGGTGGTAGACCACCTGGATTTTGTTCTCTTTGGGAAAATCCAATCCGGTAAGGTCCGAAAGGATCTCAAAATTTAGCTCGGGGTCGTCTCTGAGGCAAAGACAAACTTCCTTGATGGGGGCAGATTTGACCTTGAAATATGGGTCAAGGGCCTCTCCGTTAAATTCGCTAGCAACCCCAGGAAATTCCTGTGCTACTCTCTCGTAGATCTCACTTGCCTTCATTGTCCAGCCCCCCTAGGACCTAACTTTCTTGACCCACTCTAGATCCCCTTTCCTCCACGCATAGGCTAGGCCGATGAGCAAGATTCCTATGAATAAGAAAACCTCGATAAAGGCAAACATCCCCTGTCCTGCTTCGATCCATCGCCGAAAGACGGTTGCCACGGGAATGATAAATGCGATCTCCACTTCAAAAATGATAAATATCAAGGCGATGATGTAGAAACGGACATTGAAGTTAACCCAGGCGCTGCCGACGGCTGGCTCTCCGCATTCATAGGTGGAGAGCTTCCTTACTTGTGGGTTGGAGGGACGTAAAATGCGGCCTACGAGAAGGTTAAGACCTACAAAGGCAGCACCAAGTACGATAAATACTAAAACATTGGCAAAGTTGAACAACATTGCGAAAAACCGTCGGTTTGCGAAGGTCAGTATAGACATAAATTTAGGTTGGGTCAACCAAAGTGGAGTTCAGATGGGTTGTAGGAGGGGTGTTGATGAACGGGTTGAATCGATGAGGACTATAAGGTAAAATTGAACCTAGATGAAAAAATCCTCTAAGAGTAAAAATAATTTGTCTACCCTAGCACGAGTGAGTGCCCGTGACCCCTCGGGAGCCGTTGGGCGTAACCTCGAGGCCTTTCTTCTTTTGGAACTGTTACGCCTTCCCTCCTACGGATACGACCTCATCCGGCGGCTTGCCGACTATGGCTTCAAACGTGCCACCGAGCCAGGCGTGGTTTACAAGGTCCTCAGGTCCCTTGAGGAGGCGGGTGCCATCCGCTCCAAGTGGACCCCACAGGAATCCGGACCTGCGCGTAGGTATTACCAGATCACCGATAGCGGCCGGGAATTGCTGCGACGCCGCACCTATCACTTAAAACGGCAAATGGATCGCATCAAGAGGCTTCTTGGCGACTATGTAAGCCTGACAGGTGATCCCCTTTCCGTCGAGCCAGCATCTGAGAACATCGAACAAAAACAGGGAACTGCCGGCCGGCGTAAAGGGGAGCGCTGATCAGCCATGCGCACGGCTCTTCGAATCCTGGGCTACCTTCGCAAGTACTGGCTTGCCACATTGGCTGCCTATCTCTGTCTTCTTGTGGTTGCGGCCGTGGAACTCTCTATACCCCATCTGATTCGCCAGATCATCGACTGTGGGATCAAAGTGGGTGTGGGATCCCATGGTGTCCCCGCCCATTGTGCTACTGGCCAGGACTCCATGAGCCTCATCACCTGGTTTGTCTCCCTCATTGTCGGGCTCGCCGTGCTCAAGGGTTTCTTCCATTTCGGGCAGAGTTATTTGGGGGCCTACAGTGCCCAGGGGATCGCTTATGACCTCCGCAGCCAGATCTCTCGCCACCTCCAACGACTCTCCTTTAGCTGGCATGACCGGGCACAAACCGGCCAGCTCATGGCGCGAGCCACCAGCGATGTGGACCAACTTCGGCACTTCACCAGCCGAGCACTCATTCAAATGGCCCATTTCGTGTTGATAGGGGTAGGCATAAGCGTGGTGCTCTTTAGCATGAACTGGAAATTGGCACTGGCATCTCTTGTGACGCTGCCCTTTCTGACACATGCGGCCTCCCAGTATGGTCGCAGGGTTCGCCCCCTCTTTCGCAAGGCGCAGCAGGAATTGGCGGTTCTGGCCACCATTGTCCAGGAGAACCTGGCGGGGGCCAGGGTCGTCAAGGCCTTTGCCCGTGAAGAGGACCAGATTAGCAGGTTTGAACATCAAAACGACCTGCTACTCGGGCAGTACCTGGCGGCAGCAAAGGTTCAGGCCTATTCCAACCCGTTAATGGACGTGTTTGCCAACCTGAGTACAGTGGTGGTGCTCTGGTTTGGGGGCACTCTGGTCATCGGTGGGGAACTCTCCGTGGGCCAGCTTGTGGCGTTTAATACCTATCTCCTACTGATGGTCCGCCCTGTGCGCCGCCTTGGTTTCCTGATCGGACAGAGTTCACGGGCCATTGCGGCAGGAGAGAGGATTTTTGAGGTCTTGGATGCACCGGTGGGGGTGGAGGACAAACCGGACGCCGCTCCATTGACTGCCATCAAGGGGGAGGTGGAGTTCCAGAAGGTATCATGCACGTACTACCCGGGAGTGCCGGTGCTGCAAGACGTGACCTTCAAAGTGAGTCCGGGTGAGGTGGTGGCCCTATTGGGGACCACGGGGTCTGGCAAATCAACCATTGTGAACCTCATCCCACGATTCTACGACGTGACTGAGGGCCGTGTACTCGTCGACGGTCACGATGTCCGAGACGTTCAGCTCCTCTCGCTGCGGCGCCAGATCGGCATCGTGATGCAAGACACGACGCTTTTCACGGGCACGATCCGTGAGAACATTGCCTTTGGCGTTCCGGAAGCCACTGAGGAAAAAATCATTGCCATGGCCAAGGCCGCTCGAGCCCATGAGTTTATCTGCGAATTCCCCGAAGGGTATGGCACCACGGTGGGTGAGCGAGGAGTCACGCTGTCCGGCGGCCAAAAGCAGCGCATTGCCATAGCGCGGGCATTGCTGCTGGACCCTAAAATCCTCATCCTTGATGACTTTACCTCTGCAGTGGATACCGAGACTGAGGCTCTGATCCGCGAGGCCTTGGACGTTCTTATGAAAGAGCGGACCACCTTTATTATAGCCCAGCGCGTGAGCACGGTTCAGGACGCGCATAAGATCATCGTCCTGGATCGTGGAGGGATAGTAGGTATGGGGTCCCACGCGGAGTTGCTGGAGAGTAACAGCATCTACCACGAAATTTGCCAGATCCAGCTCTTGGACAGGACGGTTTTGGGGCCACAGGCCTATGGGCAGTTACAGATAGGGGGGCAAAGCTAAATGGTCGCGCAAGTAGGCGGAGGATGGATGTGGCATGCCCATGGGACCGGGAGGCCGACCCGAGGAAGGGCCTTCAACCCGCGGGTCGTCAAGCGCCTCCTCGACTACCTAAGGCCACACCGGCTCAGCGTGATTTGGGCCTTGATCCTGGTCTGTGTCACCTCCGGCATGCACCTCATCGGTCCCTATTTGCTGAAGGTCGCTATTGATGACTATTTGGTGGAACAGCAGGACGTAGCTGGCCTTTCGATGGTGTGCATCGGTCTCTTGCTCACCTTGCTCATTGCGTGGGGCTCGCAGGCGGGCGAATCCTACACCATGGCCTCGGTGACCCAACGTGTGCTGAAGCGAATTCGCGACCAATTATTTCAAAAGATCAACCGGCTCCCCTTGGGCTATCACGACCGGCACAAATCGGGGGTGACCATGTCACGCATCGTCAACGACGTGACTGTTCTGCAGGAGTTAATGACCCATGGGTTCATCGACTTGGTGGCTGATTCTTTAGTCATTGTGGGCATCGTCGCCATTCTGCTCACCATGAGTCCAAAGCTTGCGCTTTACACCTTTGCGCTCTTGCCGGTCATGGTGATTGTGACCCTGGTCTTTGCCCGTCGTGTGCGGGGGGCTTATCTCCGCGCCAGGGAGACCATTGCTCAGGTAGCGGCGAGTCTTCATGAGAGCATATCCGGTGTCCGCGTGGTCCAGGCCTTTGCCCGTGAGCAGGTGAGTCAGGAGCGGTTCGACGAGGTCAACCTTGGGAATCTGCAAGCGAACCTGTGGGCGGTGACGCTATCGAGCGCCTTCCCGCCGGTGGTGGAGATAATAGCCATGCTGGCAACGGCAACTGTGCTTTGGTTCGGTGCCGCTTCCGTGCTGGCTGGAGAGATCACTGTGGGTGTTGTGGTGGCCTTCCTCACCTATGTGTCACGGTTTTTTCAACCCATACGGGAGCTCAGCATGGTCTATACCCTCTTTCAACAGTCCATGGCTGCGGGTGAGAAAATCTTTGAGTTGATGGACATGCCGGTAGATGTGGATGACCATCCCGATGCAAAGCCAATGCGCCAAATCAATGGCAAGGTCGAATTCGATCATGTCAATTTCAGTTATCGCAGTGGGATCCCAGTCCTTAAGGATGTCTGCTTTACCGTGCAACCCGGGCAAACCATAGCCCTCGTGGGGCCCACGGGCGCTGGTAAGACTTCCATGGCCAGCCTGATTAGCCGGTTTTACGATGTGTGTGACGGACGAATACTGATTGATGGCACTGACATCCGGGAGGTTACCCAATCTTCCCTACGCAGCCAGATAGGGGTTGTCCCCCAGGACCCATTTTTATTTACGGGCACTATCGCAGACAACATCCGCTTCGGCCGCTTGGACGCAACAGATGAAGAGGTGATGGAGGCCGCTAAACAGGCAAACGCACATGATTTCATCTCGCCTCTACCTCTGGGATACGCCACTCAGGTATTCGAACGCGGACAGAATTTCTCTCAGGGGCAGCGGCAACTGATCGCTCTGGCACGGGTCGTATTGGCAAACCCGCGTATACTCGTGTTGGATGAGGCCACGGCCAGCATCGATACGCGCACAGAGGCGCTCATTCAGGCTGCGTTAAAGCGCTTGCTGAGCGGGCGAACCTCCTTCGTCATTGCACATCGACTCTCGACGGTTCGGAATGCCGATCGGCTGTTTATTATCGATCGTGGACAGGTTGTGCAACAGGGAACCCACAATGAGTTGGTGGTGCAGGTGGGATTGTATCGGGAGCTCTATTTGATGCAGTTCCGCCGTGGGTCACAGCAGCAAATCGCCGCCACCGAACCATCTACGCCATCCCCTTCTCAACTGGATTAACGAATCCAGGAAAAGATGACTCGCGCAAAGACGCAAAGGGCGCCAAGGGAAGACAGCAGACAGAACAAGACAAATTAACCGCAGATTTACGCAGACTAACGCAGAAGAAGATTTATTCACCGCAGAGGCGCAGAGGGCGCAGAGAATTAGTGTTTTGTTTGTCGGGAGACGACGACAAACATAAACATATCT
>JACZQL010000444.1 GCA_022545745.1 Deltaproteobacteria bacterium
AGCGCCTCGAAATAGACTCCCACGGACAGGAAGGAGTCGCTAAATACCTTCTTTGCATATGCAAGTGGCCGCGGCGAAATTAAACTAACGATGCTTACTTGGTCCGACTCCTTCATGGTGAATTGCCTCGTACTCGGATCAACCTCTGACAATCCAATAGCAAGAACCAAGGCAGCCTTGCGGCTGATCAGCCAATTCCCGGTATCCCATTTGAGGTAAAGTACATAGGGAGCCGCAAAGAGGATAAAACCGAGCAATAAAATGCCCAGTTGTAGCCAACGTCTCCTCAGGCCCCTCTTTATCCATCCTCTGTAAACAAGATATAGGGTACTAGCAATGACTAGGCCAACTCCCTCAGACCGAATGAGGGTGGCCAGGGCTGCACTTATCCCCGTCCCAAGAATCCAAAATAATTTTCCTCTATCGATGCCCCGTTGCAGAAAATAGAGGCCCAATACCAGGAAAAAAGTATAGGGAATATCACTTCTCACGTGCAGCGACAAACGGGAAAGATAAGGGCTAACGGCATAAAAAAACAGGGCTGCAAGAGCCACCTTCTGGCCGTAGAGTCTGCGAATGAGACCGAAGAGGGGGAATAGTACGAGGACCCCAAGGACCAGCGGCCAAAACTGACCCGCCAACTCCCATTCGCCGGTAATGGGATAGGCAGCGGCTATGAGGAGCGGGAATAGGGGCGGATAGTATGACCCGAGGCCACCTGTCCAGTTTCCATCCCAGAAATACCGTGCCGCTTCGATGTAAAGGATTCCGTCATTGTTGATGGTGTAGTAGTTCTTAAACAGATAGAATCTGACCGCTAGGGTCAAAATAAGGGCGCCCGTCAGATAATAGACACCCGGAATCAGCTTGGAAAACCCAGATTCGGGACTGGAAAACCTGAAAGTTGAATCCTGCACTGCAAGCCTACCTCTTCCTGAGGGAGCGCCGGTCCCCTCGTTCGCTACCTCTTAGAACCCTCTGAATCCACTTCCTCTTTGCGCCACGGTCGAAAAAGGGATCTCCGAGGTAGACCTTGAGTAGATAGAGCCTCTCAGACCAGCGTAAATACCTTCCCATCGTTCGATTCAACTGAACAAGATTTTTGAGCCTGCGCCGTTCGCTCAAATGCCGATAGCTCCTGATTCCCTCCAGATCCAGCAGATAGAAGGACCTGTTCTGTTGCCCGTTATCCGAGGAGAAAAGGATATTGGCATCCTTAAGATCATTATGGTAGATACCGAGCTCGTGAAGCGAATGGAAAAGCCAGGCCAATCCATTTAGAAACTCTCGCCGCCGGCGAATCCCCTCCACACCGCCAGCCGGGAGAAGATCCTTATTCCAATAATCATCCACGGTCCTAGCCTCAGGAATCTCCTCCGAAAGATAGAAGCTCCTCGTTAACATCCCCCAGGAGCGTCGCTCCACTGCTGCGCTTGGTTTGGCCGTGTTAAAACCGGCATTCATCAGAATGCCTGCCCCCAGCCAAGATCTAAAAGCCCCTGACGGAACAAACAGGGACCCCAACCGATACCGCCATGAAAAGGCATTGTATCTCTTCAGATAGATTTTTTTTCTTTCCCCGCCAAACTCCAGCAGCATTCGCCCAACCTTGATCTTTTTCTGATCCTTGATGATTTCGCATTGCGGCATGGCAAAAAGCCGATCCGGATCGGCCAAGAGACTGAGGTTGGGATCATTGCAAAGATGATCCGAAATCCACATGCACGCACCACCAACCTTCAAGCAAATCAGGCTATGGTCTCGACTCACGAAGTGTTTCTTTGGTTTGTCCGCAAGATCCCTTTTCCTGACAAACCGCGCTTAGAAATTTCTCCAATTCAAGAAAATGATTACTCCAGGACCACCGCTCTCCTATTTCTCTGGCCCTAGAGGTAAGTATGGACCAACGACGATGATCCACCATCGCAAGGATTTTATCCTGTAGCTCTCTCGGATCGTCTGGATTTACTAAAATCCCTTCCCTGAGCTGCCCGGCTAGAAGTTCGGCCGCCCCTACCGCCATAGTGGTCAGCACAGGCACACCAGAGGCCAGGGCCTCCAAGATGACGTTTCCGAACGCCTCCTGGAACGCCGGGAGAGCCAGAATATCCGCAGCGCCGTAATAGTCTTCTATATTGTCCTGACGTCCTGTCAAGATAACCCTCCCCTGCCCCTGTGCCAGCGCCCATGATCGGTAACGCTCCAGGTGCGCGTCTTCCCCTACCACCAGGAGGTAGATTCCCTCGATTTGAGGTGATCCCCAGACCTTCAGAAGCCTGTTTAATCCCTTCCGTTGAAAACCGCTTCCAACAAAAAGCACCAAAGGGGCTTCTGAAGGAATTCCCCATTGCGCCTTTATCTTGGCCCTCGACCGCTCGCGGTTACGGGGATGGAATCGCTCGGTATCGACGCCATTATAGACGACCGCAATATTATCCTCCGAAACCCCATAGGTACGGATAATTTCCCGCTTTACCTCTTGAGAGACGGCCAAGATCTTCCGATAAGACTGTGGTCGAAATTGAAGAGCCTCAACAGCAAGGACACTGCGGTGATAGAGACTGAATCGATGCCAGAGCCGGCGCAGGACCCCTTCTCCCTCTCTCATCTTTTCCAGGAATACTCGATGAGATCCACCACCGCTCCGCAAGACATCTTGCGATACCATTCTCCCGAAACTTACCAACACGTCGCATCTGT